>JBBSAR010000010.1:0-23586 GCA_038252125.1 Desulfatiglandales bacterium | reverse complement strand
TCTCCAACCCACTTCTCCCCTGTACTGATCTCTTTATTTTATCTCTCCTTTGAGGACGTGCATTAAATCCGTCCGCCCCTGTAAAATATTTCCATTTCCAAATCCTTTTACACTTCAGTCTCGCTTCTTCATTGTTCCATAAAGAATCCTAAACCTGCAAATGCAGACACACAATACCTTTGGGACTGTATTTTCGAGGATAAGGATCCGTACCAGGTTCATAAAAGAGTACCAGGCGGGGCCAAATCAGGAACAGGATTTTACATACATAATACGCTCACTTCAAATACATGATCCACTCCATTTACAGACGGAGCGAATTTTTTCAATATAAATGACTATGATGAAAAATGGGTGATTAGAATTTAGCAGTGGCCGTGATTTACAGCCCATGTCCGTTTCACTTTTTCCACGGAGGTCCTCTTTTCATGAAGAGGGATGAAGGTTCAAATGAAAGTCCGGATGCCAAGGAAGGTGTCTTCAAGAAAAAGAAATGGGCATTGTACGCGGTTATCGGCGGCGTTGTTTTAGGATTGCTGGGGGCCGGCTATTGGTGGTTTTTTATGCGAGGCCGCGTCAGTACGGACGATGCCTATGTGGTTGCCGATATAGCCAGTATCAGCAGCCGCATCAAGGGGACGGTATCAGCGGTATTTGTGGACAATGGCCAGTTTGTGGATAAAGGCCGGATACTGATCGAACTGGATCCGCAGGACTACCATGTAGCTGAGGATAAGGCCCGGGCGGTGGTGGCTCAAATGCAAGCGGATGTGGATTCCGCCGCATTGCGCGTGCCACTGCTGGACGATCAGACGAAAAGTCAGGTTCAGGGCGCGGAAGCCTCTCTCGAAGCGGCGAAATATCAGGTAGAGGTTCGAAACAATCAACTGGCTCAGCTCCAGAAGGAACACCTTTCCGCTGACGCCGACCTGGCCTATGCGCAAAAAGAATATAAACGTTATGAGGAGCTTTATAAGCATCGATCGGTTTCGCAGGAAGATCGTGACAGATCCTTGAAGCGATTTAACAATGCAAAATCCGGCCTGGAGGCCTTAAACGATCAAGCCAAAGGAAGCAAGGCATCCATTAAAGCATTTGAACAACAAGTCCGGCAGAGCGAGGCTGCACTCCAGGTGGCCAGGAGCAACCGCAAAAAGGTGGACATCGAGGTCCGGCAACTGGAATCCCTCAAGGCCCGGCGAGATCAGTCGCGGGCCGAACTGAAACAGGCAAGGCTCAACCTCTCTTATTGTACGATCAAGGCGCCCCTTTCCGGCTGCGTGGCGCAAAGAAATGTCCAGGTGGGGGATCGTCTTTCAGTGGGCCAGCCTATCATGGCTGTTGTGCCTCTGCAGGTCGCCTACGTGGAAGCCAATTTCAAAGAAACGCAATTAACGCATGTGCGAGTCGGACAGCCTGCCACCATAACGGCCGATATCTATCCTTCGCACACCTATCACGGAAGGGTGGTCGGCATTGCAGCGGGATCAGGAGCGGCTTTTTCTCTCTTGCCGCCTGAAAACGCCACGGGAAACTGGGTCAAGGTGGTACGGCGCGTTCCGGTCAGGATCTATCTCAATGAACCACCACCACCCCGATACCTCTTGAGAGTCGGTTTGTCTTTGGAAGTTACCATAGATATCGGAAATGCGGATAAGGTCGTTCCGGAAAAAGAGAGAAAGAAACAAGATCCCGCGTGAGGCCTGTATGTGCTTTTTGAAAATCCCTCCATGGAGCTGAATTGATGGCAAATAAGTGGGCCGTTGCCATTGCCGTGATGTTGCCGACCTTTATGGAGATCATGGATACCAGTGTCGTCAACGTTTCTTTGCCCCATATTCAAGGAAGCCTGAATGCGGGTCTGGACGAGGTAACCTGGGTACTCACTTCCTACCTGGTCTCCAACGCCATTATCATTCCCATCAGCGGCTGGCTCTCAGGAGTGTTCGGGAGAAAACGGTACCTCCTGTTCTCTGTTTTTCTCTTTGTCGCAAGCTCCCTGCTGTGCGGAGCGGCCACGTCCTTGGGGCTGCTGGTGACGGCCAGGGCTCTTCAAGGCATCGGGGGAGGAGGGCTTCAACCCTTGTCACAAGCCATTTTGTTGGAATCCTTTCCGCAGGAAGAGCATGGCATGGCCATGGCCTTTTTCGGCATGGGCGTGGTTCTGGCCCCCATTTTAGGCCCGGTATTGGGTGGCTGGATCACGGATCACTGGAACTGGCGCTGGATCTTTTATATCAATTTCCCCATGGGCATACTGGCCGTGATTCTGATCGTTTTTCTGATTGAAGATCCTCCCTATATTCGAAACGCAGAACGCCGGCGCATAGATGTGTGGGGATTGTTGCTTTTGACCGTGGGGTTGGGAAGCCTGCAGATCGTGCTGGACAAGGGGCAGCGGGACGATTGGTTTCAGTCCGATTTTATCGTCTATATGACGATCACTGCCGTCGTATCCCTCGTGGCGTTTATTGTCGTGGAATTCCGAACCAAGAATCCGGTGGTGAATCTTCGGGTTTTTCGCCATCGCAGTTTCACGGCGGGGTGCGCCATCATGTTCATCGGATTTCTGGCTCTGTTCGGAACACTCGTCCTTTTGCCTCTGTATGTTCAAAACCTGATGGGCTACAATGCCACATTAGCCGGTTTGGTGCTGGGCCCGGGAGGATTTGCCGCCTTTCTGATTATGCCCCTGGCCGGGATGCTCATGAGGAAGGGGGTGAGTCCCAGAATCCTGCTCGCAATCGGTCTGGCTCTGATGGCTACCGGCATGTGGATGATGTCAGACTTTAATCTGAAAGCCAGTTTCCTGATCATCGCGATCCCCCGTGCCGTTCTGGGTTTCGGTCTGGGGCTCTATTTTGTCCCTCTGGCCGCGGCGACCTTTGTGGGGATAAAAAAGGAAGAAATGGGAAACGCCTCGGGCCTTTTCAATCTTTTAAGAAATCTGGGTGCAAGCTTCGGAGTTGCGCTCAGCGCGACCATGCTGGCTCGCAGAACCCAGGTCCATCAAAGCTTTCTCTCGGAATATGTGACCCCCTATGGGCATGCCTTTCAGGCTTATTACCAGAAGTTGGTTGCCTGGCTTGGAACACAGGACCCGTCCCTCACCTTCCGGAATGGTCCGTTAGATCTCATTTACCGAGAAGTCATGATGCAGGCCAGGATGCTGGCCTTCAACGATTGCTTCTGGATTCTGGCGTGGTTCGTCGCTTTGCTTCTTCCTCTCACCATTTTATTCAAAAGCCCTCCATCAGGAACAAATCCCAGCCCCGGCACGGTTGCCTAAATTTCATCTATAAGGTAATATAGACTTCCAGATAAAAACGATTTGTTTTTCAAAACGATGAAACCTGATAAGAGGCTTTTTAATGAATAACCAGGATACGGAAGAACTCCTTCGCGAGCTCAAAGAGAGTGAAGATCGATATCGTTCGGTCAGCGAAACCTCTATCGATGCGATTATCACGGCGAGCGACAAAGATGCCATCCTGACATGGAATAAAGGGGCGGAATTGATCTTCGGCCATGGCCAGGAAATAGTGGGCCGTTCCGTGACCACCATCATCCCGGAAAGATACAGAAAGGCCCATTATGAAGGGGTGAAGCGATTTCTGAAAACCGGAGAAAAACATCTTCTGGGAAAGAAGATGGAACTCATGGCGCTCCGCGGGAACGGAACCGAATTCCCCATCGAGCTTTCGCTGTCTTCCTGGCGAAGCGCTTCCGGCGTATATTTTGGGGGAATTATCAGGGATATCACCGAGCGAAGACAGATTGAACGGATGCGGGAAGATGTCCAGCGAATGATCCGCCACGATATCAAGTCGCCGCTGATCGGGATTGTGGGTTTGGCCAAGAGATTAGGGAAAGGGGTCAATTTGACGGACAGGCAAAGAAAGGCCGTGGTCCTGATCCAGGAGTCGGGTGAAAAAACGCTAAGAATGATCGATCGAAGCCGTGATCTGTTCCAGATGGAGCAGGGGACTTACGAGCTTACGAGCCAACCGGTAAACCTTGTGACCGTTTTAGAGAGGATCAGGAAGCAGTTGGAGCCCCTGACCCTGAAAAAGCGGATGACCGTAAAGATCTCCCTGTCCGGGCAATCACCGGAAGAGAGACCGGAGATTTTAAACGGTGACGAAGATCTGCTGGAAGTGATGCTGGCCAACCTCCTCAAAAATGCCATCGAAGCATCCCCGGAAAATAAATCCGTCAAGATTCGTATAGGAACGGATGAAAAGAGAGATCAAAAAACTCATATTATTGACATTCACAATTGGGCGGCCATCCCGGAAGAGATGCGCGATACCTTCTTTGAGGCCTATGCCACCAGAGGAAAAAAAGGCGGAACCGGCCTTGGTACGTATAATGCCATGCTGATCGCCAGAACGCATCAGGGGGATATCCGGTTCACCACCTCTGAAGCGGAAGGAACGCACGTTATTGTTTCCCTGCCCTGAGGATGTTCATACGGGGAAGGTAAGATGCTGAGGAGATGCTAAACATGAAGCCCGGAAGATGGAAACTGAAACATAAGGTCGTGGGGTTGGCCGTCCTGGTAGCACTTCTGCCCGTTCTCGTCATGTCAGGGCTTATCTACTTCCAGAAGGACGAGATGTACAAGATGATAACCCATGAGATGACGACCCTGGTGATGTCCAGCCTCGATCAGACTGCGCGAGACGTATACACCCTGTGTGCGGCTGTCAACGAGCTCGTACAGCAGACGGTAACGTACGACTTGAACGTGGCCCGCGCGATGATGAACCGGAAGGGAGTCGTCGCATTATCAGATACCGAATTCGCGGAATGGGACGCAATCAATCAGTATACCAAAAAGGGCACGAAGATCAAAGTTTCCAAGATGATGGTTGGCGGGGAATGGTTCGGCCAGAACCGCGATCTCAAGATATATACTCCCGTTGTTGACGATACAAAGAGGCTTGTAGGAGGGACCTGTACCGTTTTCCAGCGTTTCGAACAGGCGGGCATCAAGGGGATTCTCAGAATCGCGACAAACGTGGAAAAGCTCGACGGGACGAGGGCCATCGGTACCTTCATACCGGACGTCAATCCGGATGGAACGCCGAATCCGGTGGTCAGCACGATTATGCGCGGAGAGACATTCCGAGGCAAGGCCTACGTGGTGAACGCCTGGTATGTCACCGCCTATGAGCCGATCCGGGACGCCGATGGTAAGATAATCGGGGCCCTTTACGTCGGTCTCAAACAGGAGGCGGTCGAGAGCCTGAGAAAGGCGATCATGGACACAAAGGTCGGTAAAACCGGTTATGTCTGGGTTATGGGCGCTAAGGGAAACGAGAAGGGTAAGTATATCATCTCCAAAGACGGCACTCGGGACGGTGAAGATATTTGGAACCAAAAAGACGCCGGTGGAAAATACTACATCCGGGAGATGGTCGAAAAAGCTCTGAGACTGGGCAAGGAGGAACTCGCCCATCATTCCTACTCGTTGCAGAATCCGGGAGAGAGCAAACCTCGCGAGAAAACATCGGCCCTGATCTATTTTCAACCGTGGGACTGGGTAATCGGTCCGAGCACCTACGACGACGACTACACTGAAACTTTCGAGAAAGTCCATTCGGGTTTCACGGCGCTACTGAGGTGGGCCATCGTGGGAGGGCTTATTATTCTGGCGCTTGCCGTCGTCATCGCCCTTATCGTGGGCGGCAGGATTGCCAACCCGATCTCGCGGATTACGGAGGTCGCCCGGATGATAGCCAAAGGCGAGCTGCTGGGCGCGGCGAATTCCGTGGGGGCAATGGGGATATCCGGCGAGGCCGGAGATGAAGATATCTACGAGAAAAGCCGGGACGAGACGAGCCGGTTGCTTGCCTCGGTCAAGACGATGACATATAACCTGAACTCGCTCGTCGGACAGGTTCAGAAGTCGTGTATACAGCTTGTTTCGACAGCCACCGAGATCGCAGCTGCCTCGAAGCAGCAGGAGGCAACGGTTAATGAGTTTAGAGCTACAACGAACCAGATCGTATCGTCGAGCAAAGAGATATCCGCTACGTCACAGAACCTTGTGGACACGATGAACGAGGTTTCGGATGTCGTAACGGGTACGGCGGGCCTGGCCGACTCAGGTCACAGCCGGCTTAGCGAGATGGAAAACACGATGCGGATGCTGGCCGAAGCAACCAGTTCCATATCGAACAAGCTTTCGGTTATCAATGAGAAGGCAAACAACATCAACAACGTTGTGACCACCATTACAAAGGTTGCGGACCAGACGAATCTTCTTTCCCTCAACGCGGCCATTGAGGCTGAGAAGGCGGGAGAATACGGACGAGGATTCTCCGTTGTTGCCAGTGAGATCCGTCGCCTGGCAGACCAGACGGCCGTGGCAACACTGGATATCGATGAGATTGTCAAGGAGATGCAGGGCGCCGTTGCTTCAGGCGTGATGGAGATGGATAAGTTTACGGAAGAGGTACAGAGGAGCGTGAATGGTGTGACGACCATCGGCTCCCAACTGGAAAAGATCATACAGCAGGTCAAGACGCTGCCGCCGAGGTTTGAACACGTGACCGAAGGCGTACTAGGCCAGTCTGAAGGAGCTCTTCAGATCAGCGAGTCCATGGTCCAGCTCAATGAAGCGGCCCGGGAGACAACGGAATCTCTTCGCGAATTCAACAAGGCCACCGAACAGTTGAATACGGCGGCCAAAAATTTGCGGGAAGAGGTCTCGATCTTTAAGGTGAGTTAGAGACATCCTATTCAAATTCCCCGGCAACCAGATAGGGGTCTGGAATCCATTAGACCGTTTCTTCGTTGAGCGTTCCATTGGTTTTCCCGCCATAAGCCATGAAATAAACCATGGGAACGACAATCAAGGTGAAAAAGGTGGAGACGGCGATGCCGAAGATCAGTGCCCAGGCAAGTCCTGAAAAGATGGGATCCAGGGTGATGGGCCAGGCAGCCAGCATGGCGCCCAGGGAAGTGAGAAGGATCGGTCTTGTCCGCAGGGCGCCGGCTTCCAGGAGGGACTCTACCAGCCCCTCGCCTTCTTTTCTCCGTTTTTCCACGAATTCGATGAGGAGGATGGCGTTTCGGGTGGCGATCCCCGACAGCGCAATCATTCCGATCATGGCTGTCGCGGTGAAATAGGTCGGGTTGTTCCATCCATTTACGGGGTGATCGGTCAGGAGGTTCAGCAGCCAGAATCCCGGGATAATGCCGATGATGGAGAGCGGCAGGGCAATGAGCTGAATGGCTGGAAGGAGGTAACTCTGCGTTTGATAGAGAAGCAGGATGTATATCCCCAAAACCGCCACGGCAAAGGCGATGCCCAGATCGCGGAATACCTGTAAGGTAATATGCCATTCTCCTTCCCCCGTCCAAACCACATCCACATCCTGCAATCCGGGGTCCTTTTGAACCTTGTCTTCCAGCATGATCACCGCTTCGGGAGGGGGCAAACCGGCCGTATCCCCGAAAACATATACAACGGATCGAAGGTCCTTATGGTAGATGGGCTGATCTATGACCCCCTCCTTGAAAGATCCCAGCTCTGAGAGAGACACTCCATGGTTCGTGAGCCCCGTGATCATCAGCTGATCTAGATCCGTCCTGATCGCTCGCTCTTTTTTCGGCAGCCGCAACTGGATGTACGGGGGATTTACCTGATTCCCCAGGCGGAGAGAGGCCGTTTTTGTTCCCAGGACCATCCCCTGGAGGGATGCGGCAATGTTGGCGTCGGTGATGCGGTTGAGCGAAGCCTTTGTTCGATCCGTCAAGAACCGGGTCTTTTGTTCAGCGGCCAGAAGGGTATCGTCTATGTCCACGACGTCCTTAATTTCTCCCATCAGATGTTCCACCTTGGGCGCCGCCGCCATCAGCTTGTCATAAGACTGCCCAAGCGTCCTTCCGTGGATTTCCGCTACCAGGGTGGCGATGACCGGGGGCCCGGGCGGGATCTCCACAATCTTGATGTTGGCATCGAAATGCCGTGCAATTTCCTTGAGCCCGTTTCTCAGTCTCAGGGCCAGGGGATGACTCTGCTGTTCGCGGTGCGTTTTTTCGATGAAATTGATTCGGATATCTGCGTCGTTAGCCCCGTGTCTGAGGTAATAATGCCGAATGAGGCCGTTAAAATCCACAGGACTGCTGGTTCCCACATAGGTGCTGACATCGGTGACTTCGGGAACCCGGACAAGGTAATCGGCCAGGGCATGGGTGGCCGCTTCCGTATTTTCCAGGGTGGTCCCTTCGGGCATATCGATGACGGCCTGCAGTTCGTTTTTGTTGTCGAAAGGGAGCATCTTGAGGGGGACGCGGTAGGTGACAACCAGCCACAGGGAAAACCCCAGAAGAAGCATGATCAAGGCCAGAATTCCCCACCGCAGGCTTCTCCTGTTCAAGACGGGCTTCGCTACGGCACTGTAAAAACGGTAAAGGATGGTTTCCTCAAGCACATAGGGTTTTTCCTGCGGCTTGTTGTAGGCCCCCTGGAGCAGGTGCAGGGAGAGCCATGGGGTGATCGTAAAGGAGACCACCAGGCTCATAAGCATGGCCACCGGTACATTGAGTGCCATGGGCGCCATATAGGGGCCCATCATACCGGTGATAAAGAACATGGGCAGAAATGAGATGATGACGGCCAGCGTGGCCACGATGATGGGGGGGAGCACTTCGTTGACCGCGTGGATGACGGCAAGATGGGGCGGCTCCTTGCGCATGTCAAAATGCCGGTGAATATTTTCCACGTCCACAATGGGGTCATCCACAACCAGTCCGAGGGACAGAATGAGGGCAAAAAGGGTTACCCGGTTGATGCTGTAACCCAGAAGATAGTTGATCAGGAGGGTGAAACCGAACGTAACGGGAACGGCCAGGGCGATGATGAATCCTTCTTTCCACCCGAGGGCATAGGCGAGCAAAGCCACCACAATCACAATGGCTACCAGGAGTTCCTTGATCAACTCATTGACCTTGTCGTCCGAACTCTTTCCGTAGTCTCGCGTAATGCGCCAATATACCCCTTCCGGGAGCACCTCGCGGGCAAAACGCTCGGCCTCCTTCCGCACGCCCTCGGCAACCCATACGGCGTTTGAGCCTTTGCGTTTTGCCACCGCAACGGTTATCGCGGGGTAGTCCTTTAACGGCTCAATATCTTTCGGCAAGGTTCCTTTACCCGCCGGGTCTATTGGAGAAAAGGCCCTGCGGCCGAAGGCGATCCGGGTGTAGGTTTCAGCTTCCGCCGGACCATCTTTTATGGAAGCCACCTCTTTCAGAAAAACGGGTCTTCCATCCCTCACGGCCACGACCAGGTCTTCCACTTCGCCGGCGGACATGAGGAAGCGGCCTGCATCCAATCGGATTTCTCTATTTTCAGACACAAGATTCCCGGCGGGCAACTCCACGTTGGCGCCCTGGATGATGCGCTGAATGTCCTGGATGGATATCCCTCGTGCGGCCATGCGCCGGGGAGACAGGTGAACGGTGATCTGTCTGGGTCTTCCTCCCACCAGGGAGGTGATACCTGCTTCCCTGACGCCCTGAAGCCGCAGTTGCAGTTCCTCTGCCATTCGTCTCAGGGCATAATCACTGTATCGTGCGCTATAGAGGGTGATATTGATGATGGGGACATCATCGATTTCAACAGGCTTTACGACCCATCCCGTAACCCCGGGGGGCACCTGATCTATGTTGGATCGAATCTTGTTGTAAAGCTTTACCCAGCTCCTCTCCCTGTCTTCTCCCACATGGAATCGGACCGTCACAATGGCCATGGATGGGAAACTCATGGAGTAGACATGCTTTACCCCGTCGATTTGATAGAGAAGTTTCTCGAGGCGGCTGGATACCTGTCTTTCCACTTCGGCGGCGGATGCCCCCGGCATATGGATGAATACATCCGCAACAGGGATTACGATTTGAGGGTCCTCTTCCCGAGGCGTGATCCAGAGGGCGCCGATTCCCGCCATGAGACTGATCAGGATCAATATGACCGAGAGGTTGCCTTTTAGAAAGGCCTCCACTATCCCGCTGATCCAGCCATGAGAAGCGGAACTTGTGTTCATGGGACCACAACCTCCTCGCCTTCATTCAGGCCGGAGAGGATTTCAACCAGATCGCCATGCTCCTTTCCAAGGGTGACGAAACGGCGCTGTGAATACCCTCCTTGATCCAATACGTTCACCAGGTAAAGTTGTCCTACTTCCCGCACGGCTTCTTTGGGCGCCACAAGGGTTTCATATTCTCCGCACGGCACGAAAAGACGACCGAAAAGGCCGTTTACAAGGTCTAAATCCTGAGGAAGAGCCACTTTTGCCAGGACGGTGCGCGTGGACGGATCCGATTGGGGCACGATTTCCCGTAGTGTTCCCCGCAAATTCCGATCCAGGGCGTCGATATGCACCTCCAATTCCTGCCCTATTCGCAGCCGTGGGATGAGAGAGTCGGAGACGAAGGCATGGAGCTCGGGCTGAGCGGGGATTTCAAGAAAGAAGAGAGGTTGGCCCGGCGTGGCCATGTCGCCTACGTCCACCCTCTTTCTGACCACCCGGCCTTTGAACGGCGTCCGGATTTCCGTGTAGCTCAGCATGACCCTGGCCGCGGCCTCCGCCGCATTGGCTTGTTCAATTTGGGCTTGAATTCTCTTTCTATCACTTTCAGCGGCCTGTATGTCTTGTGTGGCCGACGTCAGGTTGGCCTGGGCCACCTCCTTTTGGGCGAGTGCATGTCCCAATTGCTGACCGGTGGCCGCCTGATGTTTGTGGAGATCCTGATACCGCTCATAATCCGCAAGGGTTTTTTGCTGATTGGCCCGGGCCGCTTCCTCCCGGGATCCGGCCGCGCCCAGTCTGGCGCCGGACGCCTCCATGGCCTGCTTCATGGCCTTCACCTGAGACTGCGCTTCCCTCAAACTGGCCTTAATGTCCCGATCATCGAGCCGTGCCATGAGCGTTGCTTTTTCCCCTTTGTTGTCCGCGCCTTCTACATTGTCGCCTTCGTGGACCAGGATTTCCGTGATTTGACTCATGATACGGCTGGAGACCTGCGCCTGCACTTTGGCTCTCAGGTTTCCCACTTGTTCCATGAGAATGGGGAAGGTACGTCGCTCGACCTTTCGGGTAGTTAGACGGGAGGGTTTTGGCCTTTCTTCAGGTGGACCCGGTTCTACTTTGCTGATAAACGCTCCTGAAAGCCACATCATCAAAAAGACCAGCAGAAAAAAGACCGCCAGACCTTTTCCTCCTTCGCGAAAAATGGTTCGCGTGACGTTTTCGGATGAACTATCCATGTCGTTCCTCCGTCCAGTCGGCGAAATCCCCGAGTGTCTGCCTTAAAAGGACTTGCGCAATCTTTCCGTCAAACAGGGCCGCGGTGTAAGAGACATCGGCCTGATTGCTAGCCACCTCCGCCTGGAGAAGGGAATCCACGGTTACCATCTGATTCCGATAGAGTTCTTTTACTTCCAGAAGCGCCTTTTCGGCCCATTTTCGCCTTTCATCGGCCACCTTGATCTTTTCGACCGCCTCCTGGACCGCCAGAGCCGCCTGGTGAACCTCGAGCGCGATATCCAGCGCCACCTGCTCCCCGTGGGCCTCGATCTCTTTTAATCGCACCCGCGCTTCCCGGATTTTTGAAAGAGTCATCCCTCCTTCAAAAAGAGACCATGTGGCTTCGATCCCAACCAGCCAGCTTCCTTCCGTTTCGTTAAATGTTTCCGTGTTCCATTGATATTCAGCCCCCATTCCGAGGCGGGGGAGAATCCCTCCCTTTTCAGCTTTTATTCGTTTCCGGGCGGCCTGAACCAAGGCTCGGACACTGGCCAGTTCAGGGCGACTTTTGAGGGCCTGCTCCACAAGAAGGTCCGGTTCCTCGGGGCTGCTTTGTGATAAGGAAGATGGGAGAGACAGGGAGTGTTCGGGAATTTCTTCATCGCGGATCGGTCTGACCAGAAACCTCTCCAGGCCTGCCTGCAGCCGACGGGCGCCTGTCCGGGCCGCAACAAGATTTCCATGCATTTCCGCCCTGTGTGCTTTCAGCCGCATAATCTCACTGGGCAATGCCATCTCGGCTTTGTAACGGGCTTCCGCCAGGTCGACATCCTTATCGGCCGACTCCAATCCCTTTTGAGCCACCCCTATAAAACCCAGGGCCTGGACCCAGTGATAGTAGATCTCCACCACCCGGGCCACCATACGGTTGCGGGCCACCATCAGCTCCGCCTGTACCGAGTCTTTGTAATGCACCGCGGCCTGTTGTTGATAGTAACGACTTCCTCCTTCAAAGAGAGATAAATCTGCTCGTATCCGGGTGGCAAAGTCCTGCTGCGTGCCCGGATTATTGAAGTTTACATCGGATTGAAGACGTCGCTGATTGATGATATTCATCAGGGCATAGACCGGATTGTTGGTGGTATTGTACCGTTCCGATACGACCAGCCTGGGATAGAAAGAGGCATCGGCCTGAAGGATTTGTTCTGAAGCGGCTTCAATCCTCTGCCTGATCTGTTCCAGTTCGGGGCTGGCCCGGAGTGCCTCTGAAATGACCTGGTCGACTGTCAAAGGTCCCTGGTGAGGGTAAGGGGAGGATTTCGATTTTTCGGATACGTGCCGCCAATGTTTTAAGAGAGACTTTTCGGGAAGGGGAGGCTCTTCATCTCTTGGGATTGCATGCCGGGATGTGCATCCAAGAAATGCAAAGGCGGCCATGAGTACCAGGCAAAACGCCAGGCTTCTCAAAGAGCAATGCCCGCGGAAAAATAGTGTAGGAAGACAAAAGGCCACGTTCCTCCCCTCTGGAATAGGAAAATTGAATGTGCCTGATAACATATATCTGATGCTAATGAAAAAAACGGAGAAATCCAATAAGGTCTAAACTGTATTTTCCAGGACGAAAATATGTACACGCGGGGTTTGGTTCGAGCGAACCCATGGCGTCAGATCACAGATAACCCATAATGGGAATTGCCGCAACGCGGATAAGGCCGTTGCCTTGAAGCCGTCGTGTGTGATATGTTTTTAAAAGTGATTCTGTTTTTGTTGGTTTTGCGGATGCCGGACGGAGGGGGATGCTGAATAAGGTCCAAGGAGAATATAATGAGTGATGAACGAAATGAAATAAAAGTGGAGTTTCCCAAGGAATTAATCGGGGGCGTCTATGCAAACAACATGGCAGTGGCCCATACCCGCGAAGAATTTATCATGGATTTCCTCATGATCGCACCTCCCGCGGGTACGGTGAATGCTCGAATTATCGTCAGTCCCGGCCATATGAAACGGATTTTTAACGCCCTTCAGGAGAATATTGCCAAGTATGAAACAAAGTTCGGTCCTGTTCAAATGGCCGAGGAGCCAGGGAAGGATGTCACCATTCAATAAGGAGGGAAGGGACGATGAAGGAATTGGATCTGTTCATGAAAACGGTGGGAGAGGGTCTCAGGACCCTGGCGCAAGGTGTAAACGTGATGGCTGAAAAGCTGGATCGGTTTATGGAGAGCCGTTCGGCCTCGACTGGAGTGAAATGCGAGAAGGATGGAGAAGCAACTTCTGATGTTAAACCGGAGGCGAAGGAGAAAAAGGTCTCGAAGCATGCATCAGGACCAAATGCAACGGCTGTGGTATCAGCGTTGATTTTGGAATCGTCCACACCGGTAAAACTCGATGAATTGGTGCAAAAAACAGGTTTTGATAAAAGAAAATTACAGGGGATACTGTATCATTTAAAAAAACAGAAGAAGATCGCGAGTGCCGGCAAAGGGATTTATCAGAAGGCTTCCTGATGAGATGGCAGGCATAAGGCCGTTCCGGTAGATTGGAGAAAAGAATGATACGTGTCTTCCCCGGGATACAGGGGCTTATTTTTGATTGCGACGGCACCTTGGCTGATACCATGCCCGCTCACATGCGCACGTGGGAGGAGACGCTGAAGAATCATGGAGTGGACTGTCCTGTTGCTTTTCTTGAGAGTTTGCGGGGGATGCCCGCTGAAGAAATTGTGACCCTCCTGAATGAAAAATGCCACCTCAATCTTGATGCCCGGGAGGTTGCCCGAGAGAAGAACAGGAGGGTTTTCGAAGAGCTGCGACATGTGAAGGCGATCGAGCCGGTCGCCGCAATCGCCAGGGATTACAACGGAAAACTGCCCATGGCGGTGGCTTCGGGAGGTACGCGGGTGAACGTCATGCGAACCCTGAAGGCCATAGGCTTAAACGATCTCTTTCGTGCAGTCATCACGGCGGATGACCATCTAAGGCCCAAGCCTCATCCTGATATGTTCTTTGAGTCGGCTCGGATTATGGGAATAAAACCTGAACGGCGCCAGGTTTTTGAAGATGGGGATCTGGGTCTGGAGGCGGCGCGCAGGGCAGGTATGAAGCCAATGGATGTGCGGCCGTACCTGTGACATTTAGAGGAAGCACATTGTAGTGTTGACCAGTTCTTGCGTGTGTTTCGTCCCCGGAAGAATGCGGACTACATCCTGTATTTCCCAAAATCCTCCGGATTGAGACTTTCCAGGATCTCCTGCCATTTTTTCCCTTTTTCCGACTTGTCTTCCGGTTCCGCCTTCAGGTCTATCTGGGTTGATCTGCTAATGACGTCCTTGGAAACCAGAATAGGGATCTGGAGCCTTAAAGAAAGGGCAATGGCATCACTTGGCCTGGCATCTATGGACATTTCTTTTCCGTTGTATCCGAAATGGATAAGCGCATAGTAGGTATTGTCCTTCAAATCGCATATCTCAATTCTGCCGACCTTCACATCCAGCATCTCAATGATGTTTTTCAACAGATCATGGGTCATGGGCCTGGAGAATTTGATTCCCTCCAGTTCACTTGCAATGGCTGTTGCTTCCAGAAGGCCAATCCATATGGGCAGCGTCCCGTCCCCATCTTCTTCCTTCAAGATAACAATGGGGCTGTTCGTGATGGGGTCTACAGTCAACCCGGATATGACCATGGGTGTGTACATTATTTCCTCCGAAATATTTCAGCAAAACTTGATATTCTATTATTTATATTCTATTTTTAAGCATATAATAAAGTTTTGTCAACAACCTGTTAAGAATCAGTTTCCCATTTGAAAACGGCGGCGATACACATGGCAACAAATAGAGCATCTTATCCTTTCATTCTTGACCATAAACCCAAATTTTTTCTGAATTGGATTTTGTACCGGCTGTTTAAGCGGGTTTTGTTTAACAAGGACATGACGGGCGATCTCAGGAGAATGAGCAGTGAAGGGATGGTTCTTTACGTCATTAAGTACAAGGGATTGCTGGATTATCTCCTGTATCATTATCGTTTTCGCATGAGCCGTCTTCCTTATCCAAAGATAGCCTTTGATCTGAACATGTCCCTTGTTTTGCCGTTGTCGCAACTTTTCAGGATTTTCAGATTTTACATGGCGCACCTTTTCAAACATGGCAGTCTGCCGAATCCGGTGGAAAACGGATTTCTGGAAGACGCAATAAAACGGGGAGAAACCGCCCTGCTGTGTCTAGTGAATCCGGAGGGGTTCTCCCGAAGTTTTTTGCATGCACAGAAAGATCCCCTTCAGCTTGTTCTGGAAACGCAGGGCCGGATGGAACGCCCCGTCTTTATCGTTCCCCAGCTCATCCTTTATAAAAAAACTCCTGAAAAAGAAAATCCCGGACTCTTGGATATCTTTTTCGGCTTCAAGGATAAACCTGGTGTGCTGAGAAAAATCGTGCTCTTTTTCAGGCACAACAGGAAGGCCTTTATCGACTTTGGCGAACCGCTCAATTTGCAGGAGTATCTGAAAAACGTGTCTTCTGAAAGACCCATGGAAGAAGTGACCGGCGAGGTTCGCCAGATGCTTCTGGACCGTATTGACCGGCAGAAGAGGGTTATCCTGGGGCCTGTGATGAAATCCAGGCAGCTTATCAAGGAGAATGTGCTGAAAGACGGCAGGGTTGTTGAAGCGATTCAGGGGAGTGTGGGAAAGTCCGGCTCGGCCAGAGCCAAGAAAAAAGAGGCCGCCCGGTATTTTGATGAGATTGCCGCCGACTACAATGTGGCGTACGTCCAGTTTTCCTCCATGGTGTTAACCTGGCTTTGGAAAAAAATGTTTCACGGAATAGATGTGAATCATTCGGAACTGGCAAAGGTCAGAGAATGGGCGGGAAAGGGCCCTTTGATCTACATTCCGTCCCACAAAAGCCATATCGATTATCTCATTCTCAACTACATCCTCTACAACAACCAGATGTTTGTCCCTCGAATTGCAGCCGGTAAAAACCTTTCATTCTGGCCGGTCGGGCCTTTTTTCAGAAAGGCGGGGGCGTTTTTCATTCGCAGGAGTTTCAAGGGGGCCAAGGTGTACGCGGCGGTTTTTACAAGGTACGTGAAAGCGCTGATTGAAGAGGGACATCCCCTGGAGTTTTTTATTGAAGGAGGCCGAACCAGAAGCGGAAAACTGGTCCTTCCAAAAATCGGATTCCTCTCCATTCTTGTCGAGGCATTCAGGGAAGGGTATTGCAGCGATCTTGTTTTTGTCCCCGTCTCCATTGTCTATGACAGGGTGGTTGAGAGCCAGGCCTATCTCAAAGAAGTCGGCGGGGGAGAAAAAGCAAAGGAAACCTTCAGCCAGGTTGTGGCCACGAGGCATTTTCTAAAGAAGAAATACGGGAAAATCTATCTCCGTTTCGGGGAACCGGTTTCACTGAAAGAATTTTATGCGAAAGAGAGTGAAGTGAAGACCAGGACGGAAAAACGCCTCGCTTTTCGTCTCATTCGCGCCATCAACGAAGTTACCCTGGTGACTCCCGTTGGGCTTGCCGCGGCGGCCATCCTGACGAGACACCGGCGAGGATTTTATCTGACGGAACTGGCCGAGACAGTGAATTTGATTACAAGATTTCTGGAAAGACACCATATGCCCATGGCCGAATCGTTGTCTGACCCTCAAACGGCCATGGATGAAACCATGACCCTTCTCACAAAGAACAATGTGGTCAGCATGTTGGAGGATGTGGATGGCTCCGGGACCTTCTATTTTGTAGATGAAGAGAAAAAGATGGAACTGGAGTTTTATAAAAACAGCGTTATTCACTTCTTTATCCGACACGCCTTTCTTGCGCTCTCCCTGCTTACAGGAAGCGAGAACGTCAAAAGCGATTCGGATATTATTGACGACTACCGCTTTCTGAAACGGCTCTTCAGGTACGAATTTATCTATGAAGGCCCTATCACGGCGCCTCAAGAAATAGAAAGCACGGTCAGCTACTTTTTAGAACTTCTGCTCATTGAAAGGAATCCCGAAGACAATGGATATGTTCTCACAAGATCGGGATTCGAGGAGCTTCCCCAGTGGGCGGCGTTCATCAAGCCTTTCCTTGAGTCCTACTGGATCGCCACCCGCTGCATCATTGGAGAGAAGGAGAGGAAGGTGTGGCAACGAGGCGATGAATTGAAAACCATGAGTTCCATGGGACAGAGGTTTCAAAAAATGGGTATCGTTGATCACATTGAAGCTGTTTCCCAGACAAATTTCAAGAATGCCATGAGGTTCATGAAGGAAGAAGGTTTCCCTCTATCGGGAAAACAGAAAGAAGCCGGCCCCGAAGGATTAGAAAAACTTGCCGCTCTCAGTCAGCGGTTGTACGATCTTATGCGATACAACCGGTAAACTTACAGCCTGGCCTTTGTGGACTGTTGGAGTAAAATGAACATTTCCGAAATCCCTCCGTTTGTTCGTTTCATACTGGAAAGACTGGAAAAGGCCGGATATAAAGGCTATATTGTGGGGGGGGCCGTCAGGGATATCTGCAGGGGGAAGCCGGTGAAAGACTGGGATGTGGCCACAGCGGCCTCTCCGGAAGTCATCCGGGGAATCTTTCAGGAACAGAGGCAGTTCTCTCTCAAACACGATACCGTTTCCCTCGTCAGCGATGGGCGGCCCTTTGAAATAACGACTTTCAGGCGAGAAGGGGTAGACATCAATGGAGATCTGCGTTGCCGCGATTTTACAATTAACGCCATGGCGTTTGATGCGGAAAACGGGGCAATCATCGATCCGTGCGGGGGACAGCGAGACCTGGTGAAACATGTCCTGAGAGCATCCGGGAATCCCCGAGACCGCTTTCGAGAAGACCCTTTGCGTCTTCTTCGCGCAGTGAGATTTGCCGCGGAAACGGGTTTTTACATCGAAAGAAATACGCTCACGGCCATGGAAGATCTCTCCATCGGCTTACGATCGGCGGCACAAGAGAGGATCCGGGATGAATTGAACCGGATATTGGTGTCGGCCAGGCCGTCAACCTCATTCAATCTGATGATCAGGACGGGCCTGTTGAAGGGGTTTCTTCCCGAGCTTCTGGAGGGACGTTTCAAGCGGCAGAATTCTTATCACCGGCATACCATTCTAAAACACACCCTTGCAACCGTCGACAGTATCAGCCCTGATTTAGACCTGCGTGCGGCGGCCCTTCTGCACGACATCGCAAAACCGCGCGTACGCAGGAAAATTGAGGGGGAATGGCGGTTTTATGGACATGAGAAAGCAAGCGCCCTGCTGGCCGGGGAAATCCTGGCGCGACTCAGATTCAAAGGGGCAATGATTTCAAAAGTTATCCGTCTTATCAGGCATCACCTGATCCTCTACGATGCAAGCTGGAGCAACGGGGCCATAAGAAGGTTGATCGGAAAGGTCGGAGATCCCCTGATCTGGGATCTGTTTGCATTGCGGGAGGCCGATCTTTCAACCCACACGGCCTGTGAGCAGCAGATGGGAATGCTGACGGAGTTGCGACATCGGGTTGGCGTGCAGTTGAATTCGAAAACGGTTGTTCAAAAAAAAGATCTTGCCATGGACGGCTTTGCCATTATGGCTGAAACGGGCCTTGCTCCCGGGCCGGTGGTCGGAAAGGTCCTGAAAGAGCTTCATGAAAAAATCTTGGACCATCCCGAATGGAATAACAGGGAAGCCCTCATCGCTCTCCTGAGACAGATTCGCCTGCCGGATATCTGAAAAGGAAGAATGTCGTCCGTTATTCGGGGCGGGACATTTCGTGCTTGACCATTGGGGGACCATTTTCTATACTCCCGATTAATATCCAACTCCGGCCGGAGCCCCGCGGCGGAGACTTGCGTATTCGACCCAGCGGGGGGAAACGGAACCAATTACCGAAACTTTGTAACCTATAAGGAAAACATGAAAAAAGAAATCAAGTCCATGAATTTCGGGATGGGTGGATGCGTGCTTCTCGCTTTTTTTCTGGCTGTTGGGGGTTGTGTTTCTGATTCAGGTCAGGTGAAGACTTCCCTTCAACAACCTGTAAAAACATCCGAAGGAAAACAGTCCGCCGCGGACCCTTCCAATGGTTTCTGGAGGCACCCTGTTCCGTCCGGGGCACAGGATCAGGATAAAACACCCTCTCTTCAAAACAGTGGTCCCGCGGAGGAAAACAGTCCCACGGATTCCGCTTCTGAAAAGGTCGGTGAGGATTCCCAGGATGACAAAGAGGTTTCGGCTTCCATTCTACCGGGGAAAAAGAAAAAATCGGACCAGGGACTGCTGGATTCGGCGCTGGAATTCTGCCAGGTTTCCAATGATTTCTGGGACAAGGGCGATCTGGATAATGCCCTTGAAGCCCTGGACGAGGCCTATGCCCTTATTCTGAAGGTAAATACGGGAAAGTCCGCCGATATTCTGCAGCAACGGGATGACCTTCGTTTTACCATCTCCAAGCGGATTATGGAGGTGTATGCTTCGAAATTTATTGTGGCCAACGGCCTTCACACGGCCATTCCTCTCGACATGAACGATCATGTGAAGAAAGCCATCAGCCTTTTCCAGGGGCGGGAGAGGGATAATTTTCTCAATGCCTACCGTCGTTCGGGTCAGTATCGCCCGGCGATTCTGAAGGCCCTCAAGGAGGCGGGGCTTCCAGAGGAACTCTCCTGGCTGCCGCTCATCGAAAGCGGTTTTAAGGTGCGGGCACTTTCCAGCGCCAGGGCATTAGGGCTTTGGCAGTTTATCGCGTCCACCGGATATCGTTACGGAGTCAACAGGGATAGATGGGTTGATGAGAGGATGAACCCGGAAAAATCCACAGCTGCCGCAATTGCCTATCTGAAAGACCTCCATCAGATATTTGGAGACTGGTATACGGTTCTTGCCGCCTATAATTGCGGGGAAGGGAGGGTGCTGCGCTGCATCAAGACCCAGCGTATCAACTATCTCGACCACTTCTGGGATCTTTATGCGAAATTGCCATCCGAGACGGCCTTCTACGTGCCTAAATTCCTGGCAGTGCTGTATATCCTGAATGATCCGGCCGCCTATGGTTTTGTCCTTCCCCCGGTGGACAAAGAAATTCTGACTGATGTGTTTGTCACCGAGAGACAGGTAAGCCTGCAAGTGATGGCTGAGCAAATTGACGTCCCTTTTCAGGAGTTGAGAGACCTGAATCCCGACTTAAGGTTCAGCTCGACCCCCCCCGGCGAATACTCTTTCCGTGTGCCCAAGGAAAAAGAGACATTGCTCGCATCCGTCTTTGAAAAACTGCCCGAGTGGCGCCCTCCAGTGCCCCCAGTGCCAGATTGTGTGGTTCACCGTGTGCGCAAAGGTGAAACCCTTTCAGGCATTTCGAAAAAATACCGGACAAGTGTCGGGGCTATTATGAGCCTGAATGGCCTTCGCTCCACAAAGTATCTGAAGGTGGGCTGGAACCTGAAAATTCCCGCGGGAAAACAATATGTATCCCCAGAGCAGACAATATCCCCCTCCCCCCGCCAGCGGATAACGGAAAAAAGACCGCAGATATATGTGGTCCGAAATGGCGATTCATTGTGGACAATTGCCAACCGGTTTGAAACCACTACAAAGGCGATCATGTCTTTGAACCGGTTAAGCAGTGCTCGACTCAGTGTCGGTCAGCAACTAAAAATGCCCAAAACTACCACCGCCGGTGACGTTCAGATTTCCAGCTGCAGGCAGGTGGTAGCGAGCAGATACACGGTTATGAAAGGAGACTCGCCCTATACGATCGCTCATAAACACGGATTGTCTATTGAAGACTTGCTCCGCATGAACGGTTTGAAATCCGGCAGCACCATTTTCCCCGGACAGGTGCTGACGGTCAAGGCAAGGTAGGGCCAGCCTCAGGAGCATCCTCGATACCTACTTTTCAAAAGGGCTCTTCTTTTCTGTTCTCTTCCTGTCTTTTAATAATTCAATAAATTTTTCAAGATGTTGCTTCGTCCCAAAGGCGTTGTTGAAGAATTCCTCACTCCATAGATCCAGACCCAGTCTGAAGATATGGTGAATCAGATTGTCGGTGTTTTCCGGTCCATGGGATTTCAGCGCCTCGTAGAGGAGATTGTCGGGTACTCTGATCGGGTACAGGGCGGCGCCGCGGACACTGTCGGAATTCTGGTATTCCTGGATGCTTTTCAATACCGCTAAGTCCGAGAGTTTTTTATTATATTCCTCGTCATTCATTGAAATTTGCCGTTTCTTGGTAAATTCTCAAGCCGTTTCGGGAAGAAGAGCCATCACTTTCTTTCTGTTCTTTATACGGAAAAAATGAGTATAAGCCACCTCGCGGGCCAACGCAAGAGCCCTGTCAAAATCTGACCCCATTTCCTCCGGACTGTGCGAATCGGAACCGAAACAAATGGGTATGCCGCGCTCACAGGCCATCTCAAGGATGAGAGGCGATGGATAGATTTCTTTTACCGGTTTTCTCAACCCGGAGGTGTTAATCTCCATTCCGATACCAGTCGTCGCCATGCGATCGAGCAGCGGAGCGATCATCTCCTTTAAGGCCTTGTCAGGAGGTCGATGCCCGAATTTTTTGGGCAGGTCGAGATGGCTCACGGCATCAAAGAGCCTCGTGTCCACAAGTTTTGCCACTACATCAAAATATCTCTTCCAGGTTGTCGAAATATCCACCGAGTCCCAAATGTGGCGCTCCGCGGGATTGTCAAAACCCCAGTTGTCAATAAAGTGAACAGATCCCAGCACGAAATCGAAATGTTCCCGGACAAGCCAGTTTGTCAGAAAAGCCTCACATCCGTTGTAATAATCGGCTTCGATGCCGAAAAGAAATTCGGGAGGCTTCTCATTCCCTTTCAATTCTTCAAACGCGGCCCTGTATAATGGGAACTGTTTCAGTTCCATGCGGTGCTTTGGATCGTATTCATCAGGATTCGGTGCATGATCGGTGCAGCATATCTCGGGTATGCCTTTGAGTCCCGCGGAATGTGCGAAATCCCGCAGTTCTCCGGTTGCGTGTTTACATAATTTTGTGTGAAAATGATAATCAGGGAGTTTATCCGCCTGATTTTGCTGAGAGCTTTTCATTATAGTTCTGACTCCTGACCTCTGATTTCCGACTTGAAACATTTGTTTTTCTCTGTGTTAATCATAACACGCCTGGAAAAGATATCAACTTTTTAAGATGTATAGAATGGATATTGCACCTTCCAATGAAGAAACGGTTAACGGTCAACTGGAAACGAAATTTTAAAAAAGCAGCCAAAGCCAGAAGAAAAAGGTCAAACCCGAAAGAAGGGTGTTCAGGGAAATGGCTGAAGATGCCAGGCTGGTGGAGCCTTTCATCTCTCCCGCCATGATATAGGTGATGGTTGCGGTTGGACAGGCCAAAAGAATCACTCCCGGCACAAGTTGTTTTGGTGAAATTCCAAGGAGTGTATAGGCGGCAAGGCCGATTGCGGGGAGCAGAAGGAGTTTGAAGAATCCCGCCAGAAAAGAGACGCGGATATTCGACCGTATGAGATCGAGGGAAATGGAGGCTCCAATGACCAGCAGGGCCAGAGGAAGGGCCATATTGCTCAATATTTGCAGGCTTCTGTCTATAGTGGCGCCGAGGGGGATCTCCAGGATAGAAAAGAGCATTCCGGCAACAGCGGAAAGGATGACAGGATTTCCCAATATCTTCTTTATGAAAAACCATGGCGTTTTTCGAATGCCTCCGGTTCCGGAAAAAATCTGGAGTGCCAGAACAGCAAGGAGATTCTGTAAACACATCATAAATCCGGAAAGGATGCTTGCTCTTGTCAAACCTTCTTCCCCCAGGAGATAGTAACAGACGGCAAACCCTATGTACCCCAGGTTCCCATGGACTGAGCTCTGCACAAAAGTGCCCATGAGTTCTCGTTTTATGGAAAACTGAAGGCCGCACAGGAGTGCAACAAGAAAAACAATGATGATAGGGCCTAAGGTTGCCGCAAGGAGCGCGGGGCTGAAAAACGCGGAGAAGGAGGCGTTGGCCAGGGCCCTGAAGATCATGGCCGGGATGGCAAGATAATATACCAGCCGATTGAGGGGACCAAGGATTTCTGCCGTCACAAACCTTCTTGAGCGGAGAAACCAGCCTAACAAGATAATCAAAAAAATGGGAATAATCGTGTTTGCAATGGAAATCATAACGCCTGGTCTTTACAATTTAATGGGGTTTGAGGTCAAAGCGGACGGGAACATTGACCCACATCTCAACCTTTCTTGCGCCTATTGCGCCTGGTTCAAAAGTCCATGTCCTCACCGACTCTTCCGCCGCCCTGTCGAGGATGATGTGTCCACTTGATTTTGAGATTTGCACCTGCAGTACGGTCCC
>JBBSAR010000009.1:0-23637 GCA_038252125.1 Desulfatiglandales bacterium | reverse complement strand
TGCCGAGTCTTTTCATACTTGTCCGACCCCAGCCCTAATTTGTGAATTCTTAATGGTTCGGACACCGTATCGAATATGGAACGCTGTGGATTGAGGGACTGGTACGGGTCCTGAAAAATCATCTGCACTTTGCGCCGGAACTTTTTCAAGGCTTTACCTTTTAAATGGGTCGCCTCCTCTCCATCAAGGTACATCTTCCCCGAATCCGTCTCTTCAAGTCCGATAAGCAGACGTCCCAAGGTTGTTTTTCCGCTTCCACTCTCTCCAACCAGTCCGAATATTTCGCCCCGCGGAATGGTCAGACTTACCCGATCGAGGGCCACCACATCTTTCTTGCGAGTCCCGAAAAAAGATCCCTTGGCCTTGTATATCTTACAGACATCCTCAATACGGACAATCTGATCATCTATTGTATTCATATCGCTTTAGATCCCTCTATTTACACCTGCAACACAAAGCCTTGTGTTCCTCGCTTATGGCCACCCACTGGGGGGGCTCCGTTTTGCACGTGGAACCAGGTTTCGCACAACGGTCGCAGAACCTGCATCCGGCAGGCGGACTGACCAGGTTCGGCGTCTCCCCGGGGATCGGCATCAAATCCGTTTTTTTGCCGGTCAGGGTGGGGAAGGAGGCAAGAAGGGCCTTTGTGTAGGGGTGAACGGGATATTCAAAAACCGCCTCCCTCGGTCCGTATTCCACAAGCTGGCCAGCGTACATCACCCCTATGTCGTGACACATATCCGCAACAACGGAAATATCGTGGGAGATAAAAATAATACTCAGATTAAATTCCTTCTGCAACTGCTTCATTTCTTCCAGAATCTGGTCCTGCACGATCACATCCAGGGCCGTGGTGGGTTCATCGGCGATAATCAACTTCGGCTGACAGGCAAGGGCCATGGCAATGATGGCCCGCTGCTTCATTCCTCCGCTGTATTGGTGAGGATAATCGAGCATGCGATCCCGTGGAATTCCCACGAGGTCAAAAAGCTCTTCAACCCGGGCCATCGCCGCCTCTTCCTTTAAAGAGTCGTCATGGACCAGCATGGCCTCCGCCACCTGTGCCCCGACTCTTTGAACCGGATTCAAGGCGTTCATGGCCGCCTGGAAAATCATGGCGATTTTACTCCACCTGACCTGCCTCATCTGCTCCGAAGAAAGCTTCAACAGGTCCGTACCTTCAAAAAAAATTTTCCCCTCCCTGACCGATCCGTTGGGAGGTAGAAGTCCCATGAGAGCCATTCCCATGGTGGTCTTGCCGCAACCCGACTCGCCCACAAACCCCAGGGATTCTCCCTCCTTCAGGCTAAAGTTGACCCTGTCCACGGCTTTCAGCGGTCCATGTTTCGTATTATAACCAACCGTCAGGTTTTCCACGCTTAAAAGAGGCATTTAATCTGTCTGATCCTCCCTTCTCAATCTCGGGTCAAGCACCTCGTCCATGGCTCTTCCCAGCATGTAAAAAGAAAGGGTAATCAGGGAGATGCATATTCCCGGAGGAAGAAGCCAGTACGGCGCCTTGAACATGTGACCCGTTTTCCAGACCCATTGGAGCATCATTCCCCAGCTTACCGTTCCCGGATCCCCGAATCCCAGAAAAGCAAGGGCTGCCTCCGTAATGATGGCCGATGTAACCCTGAAGGTCATGAAAAGAAAGGCCAGGGGAAGTACATTGGGCATGATATGGCGAAAAATGATCCTCATATGCGATGCCCCCGCCACTTTGGCAGCCTCCACGAAAGGTCTCTGTTTCAAGGAAAGGGTCTGGCCCCTGATGATCCGGGAAACGCCCGGCCACCGGAAAAGAGCGATGATAAGGACAATGGTCCAGATGTTCAGCTGCCCGAATACGGCTGCAAGCAACAGGACCACGAGGAGGGTGGGCATGACCATGATCATGTCCGCCATCCGCATAAGGACGGTATCGGTAAACTTTCCCAAATATCCCGCGGTCATGCCGATGGCTGTTCCCAGAGCAATACTCATGACTGCCGCCGAAACTCCCACCATGAAAGCAACCCTGGCTCCGGCCAGGAGCTGACTCAGGATGTCTCTCCCCATGAAATCGGTGCCCAGCCAGTGTTTGAGGCTCGGACCGGTACAACCCAGGATATTGGGGTCAACCCCGGTCATCGGGTTATACATGGGGTTTATGAGCGGAGGAAGATAACTGAAGAGGGCCATGAGGGCAAACATGACAAGGAGGCCAAGGCCGATTTTTCCCAGGATATTCTGTCTGAATATTGCCCAGCCTTCCCAAAACGATTCAAGCCAGGGGAATCGAACGGGTCCTGCTATGGATTTTTTTTGTGCCGCATTCGTCATGGGACCTCACCGGTCAATATCTGATTCTTGGATCAAGGTACGCATACAGGACATCCACCACCAGG
Organism: Desulfatiglandales bacterium; assembly: GCA_038252125.1. Classification (GTDB taxonomy): domain Bacteria; phylum Desulfobacterota; class DSM-4660; order Desulfatiglandales; family Desulfatiglandaceae; genus DUZB01. The sequence continues at coordinate 21,247 of JBBSAR010000009.1, read as the reverse complement.
TTGGAAAGAAGTACCACAATGGCAATTAAAAGGAAGGAGGCTTGTGCAAGAGGGTAGTCATTCTGACTGACGGCGGAAACCAGTTCCCTCCCAATACCCGGCCAGGTAAACACCGTCTCGGTCAGCGCACCCCCGTTTATGGAAAAGGCAAGACTCAGACCGATGCTCGTAACAACCGGAAGAGCCGCGTTGGGCGCCGCGTGGTGGTTCCTGATCGCCTTTTCCTCCAGACCCTTGGCCCTTGCGGTCAGAATATAATCCTCCTTGAGGGTCTCCAACATGCTGCTGCGCATGATCAGCAGATAAGATCCGAAGTGAATCAGGAACAGGGTGCTTAACGGAAGCACCATGTGGTAGAGCACATCCAGGGCCTTGGCCACGAAGCCCGACTCCGGATCGAGCCAGACTTCCTCCGAGATCATGCCCGTAATGGGAAACCACCCCAGTTTGTAAGCAAAGATCCAGATCATCAGGAGCGCCAACCAGGGAAGAAAAAGGGTGTGCGTGGCGAGGGCCCCGATGGTCATGAACGTATCAGTTTTTTTCCCCTTATACCATGACGCGATTTTTCCCAGGAAAACTCCCACCAGCGCGGAAAGGATAATGGAGGTGGTAAACAGCAGAATCGTGTTAGGAAGACGGTCCCAGATGATATCTACGACCGGCTCCCCATAATGAAAGGAATACCCGAAACGCCCCATGAAAAAATTCTTAACGTAGATGATATACTGCTCGCCAAGGGGTTTATCCAGACCAAGCTCCTCAATGAGACGCTGTGAATCCTCCTGGGTCATATCCGGATCTACCATTCTGGTAACCGGATCCCCTGGAGCCAATCGGAACAGCAAAAAAAGCACAGTGAGGATCAAAAAGAAAATAAGAGCAATCTGCAGCAGTCTTGCGGTTATGTACCTTCTCAATTCCATGGGGCAGTCCTTGTGGCGATAAATGGAACCTTATTTCGGCTTCAACTGGCAGAAAGACCACATATTTCCAACGCCCCCAAGCATCTGCACCCATCCGGTAAACGTTCCGTTTCGCACGGCCTCGATAAGTTTCGGGTTGTACAAGGGCACATAGGGGACATCCCGCATAATGATTTTCTGCATCTCCCAGATCAATTTTCTCCTGTCATCCAGGTTCATGGCACTGGCGGACTCATCGGCTATCTTGTCAAACTCAGGATTATTATAGCCGCTCATGTTCCATCCCCTCGGTTTATTGTTGCTGGAGATGAAAAAATTCCTCAGATAATCGGGATCCAAAGAAAGACTTCCGTACCCGAGAATGAAGGTATCGAAATCCTGACGCACCTTGACCTGCTGAAGCAGGGCCCCGAATGCCATCGGCTTGGAATAGGCGGGGATTCCGAGCATCCTGAGCCATTCCTGCATCATCATACCGCACATGGCACGGTGCGGATCATAGTCGGCGGGAGGCGTTAAAATAGTGAAATCTTCCATTGGTTTGCCGTTGGGAAGGATAATCCCCTGACCGTTTACGATATTTCCCGAAGGCTCGACAGGGGCAATCTGCCAGGTATACCCTGCATCACGAAGGATCTGGACCGCTTTCTTAATGCGGCTTTCCCTGTCAAGGCCCGCTCCGTAACGGGGAACATCCGGACAGTACCAAAAGGCATTTCCGGGAGGAATGATGGAATACATGCGGATACCCGCCCCCTGAAGGATCCGTTGAATAATGAATTCCTCATCCACGAGGGTGGCAAAGGCGCGTCTCAGGTTGGGATCGTTAAAGGGGGCCTTCCTCACATTAAACCCCATATAATAGAGGGCACTTTTCTCATTCATGAACAGCTCTATGTCGCTGTTCTGTTTCAGGTCGTCAATATATCCCGGTTGAACACCCCACCAGAACATGTCGATGGTCCCTTTTTTGATGGCCAGAATCGCCGCATCGGAAGTCCCGTAGACCTTGAGGATAATCCCGTTGATATACGGTCCCAGAAGATACCCGTCTATTGTTTTCCCTGAACCGAAAAAGTATTTGTTCTTTTCGAGAAAAAGATAGGCTCCCGAGCGCCATTCCTTTAAAAAGAAAGGACCGGTCCCCACAGGATCGGTTATCCTGTGGTTCATGATCCACGTCAAAGGTTTCTCTTTGGTCCTGGCCTCTTTTGTGACTTCCACCCATTCCTTTTTTTGGGCAATGGGCGTTGTCAGGGTTCTTGATACAAAGATCGCTTCCGGCTTGTTCAGATAAAACTTCAAGGTGTGTTTATCGGGGGTTTCAATTTTTTCCACAAACTTCCATTTCGAATAAAATTTGGGCACCTTGAATTCATTGATAAAATCGCCGGTAAACGCCACATCCTCAGAGGTGAATTCCGTGCCGTCCGACCATTTTGCCGGCCTCAGTTTTACGGTATAGGAACAGGTTGCCGCGTCATAGACCGGGTCGCTCTCCGCAAGCCACGGAATAAGCTGAAGGCTTTTTGGATCTCGGATATAAAGAGATTGATAGATCAGTCCCAGAACCTTGCTGGACCAGGCGTCGCTTGCACGCCAGATATTCAGGCTTTTCGGTTCTTCCAGCATCCCGATCTTGAGCAGCTTTGCCGCCGAGGCATTAGAAAAAGTAAAGTGAATACCCGAAACCAGTACGGTGGCAAACAACATAAGCAAACCCATACGACAGGCAAAACTTCTTTTCGCGAACCTATTTTGACGCATGACTTTTCCTTTCCTTTCTCTGATGGTTTATTGGAACCTGCAACATCCGGTACATTTTCATCCGTTAAATTGACGCACCCTTTCCCCTGTCCATGGACGACCCGACTGTCTATAAAATGCTGTTTCGTGAAAGGACCTTCTGCTCAACAAAATCAATGACCTTTTTCTCAAGCTGCACTCCATTCAGTCTGTTAATACGCGGAATGCCTCCCGGGCTCAAACAGTTAATCTCTACCATTTTTCCGCCTATTACGTCAATGCCCACAAAAAAAAGTCCGTCTTTCAAAAGCCTGCCCTTAATGGTCAGACATATTTCACGTTCCTTGTTCGTCACCTCGTGTTGAAAGGCCATTCCTCCCGCGTGGATATTTGTCCTGAAATCTCCTTCGCGAGGTTTTCTTCTCATGGCCCCGATAATCTCGCCGTTAAGCATCAGGATCCTCACATCTCCCTCTTTCTGGGCCTCGTCGAGATATTCCTGCACCATAATGGGTTCCCTCTCCGGGTAAGAACGGTATGCCCTTACATAGTAGTTGATCAAAGAGTTGAGGTTCTCCTTGTCCAGAACACTCACCTTGATCACTCCTTCTCCTCCGAACCTCTGGAGAGGTTTCACCACCATGGCTCCCCCGAAATCATTGATGATTTTCCGCAAGCGGGCGGGATCCCTCGACACATGGGTCTGGGGAATGATATCGGGGAAATTGAGAATATACAGTTTGCTGTTGGCAATAATCTGGCCGGTGGCACTGTTGATCATGAAGACCTTGTCGCTGACCGAGGTCAGAAATTCCATGGTCTGGTAAACCAGAGGGGGATTCTTTCTGAGGAAAAGGGCATCGATATCCGTGATGGTTTCAAAGATAAGCCCGTCTTTCTTTAGGCAATTCATCAACATGCGCCAGTATTTTTTCATGGGCAGATCAGGAGGTACGGAAATATTGTGCATCCTGGCGACCACTTTGTTGTCGCGGATGTAAATATCGTGGGGTTCGAGGAAATAGACCGTATGCCCTCTCTGATTGCATTCATACATGAGATGACTTGTGGTCTCATTCTCAGGTTCAATGGAATCCAGCCTGTCCATCAGAAAGGCTATGTGCATGTTTCCTCCATTGAGCGATGGGTTATGTAATCAATGATTTCAGAGGCAACATCCACGCCCGTAGCAGCCTCAATTCCCTTGAATCCGGGAGAATAATTCACTTCAATCACTTTTGCCTCCCCCTTTTCATCCAAAATGATGTCCACACCGGAAATCTCAAGGCTCAAGGCCCTGGACGATCGAACTGCCAACTCGGACAGTTGCGGATCGGGATGATAAGGCCTGCCGTTGCCTGTGAGATGAACATTGGCCCTGAAGTCATCTGCGTTCGGTTTTAATTCCATTGCGCAAATCACCCTTTCTCCAATGACGAAGGCCCTGATATCTTTTCTTGAGCCGGTTGCGATAAATTTCTGAACGAGCAACCCCCGGGACATCTCCTGAAGGTTGTTCAGCACAAATTCCGCCATGGGCGGAGACTGGATCAGGGCAACACCAGCCCCCTGTCTGCTTCGCAACGATTTGACGACAACCGGATACCCTCCCAGGTTTTCCACCGCTTGCCTGAAACCGTTCCAGTTTATCACAAGATAGGAATCGGGAACAGGCAAATTGTGAAGGGACAGGGTTTGAAGGCACGAAAATTTATTTCGTGCGGACAGGATGGAACAAAATCCGTTGACGGAAGGGATGCCCGCAAGTTCGAACTGGCGCACGATGGCCATGGCGTAATCGTTGATGGTTGCCCCGATCCTGGGAAGGATCACATCGGGCAGGAAATCCGGATCATTGAGGATTTGCACATTTATTCCGTTGGCGCCTGTTCCTGAAAGACATTCCCTGGTATGGATCAGGGATACCCTGTGTCCAAGACGCAAGCCCTCTTCCATCAGCCTCCTGTTTGGATGATAGGTCTGGTCCTTTACACTGAGGATTCCGATATTCATGACCTGACGGCCTTCTCGATATCACTGAAAATCTCTTCGATTTTTTCGGTCCCCCCGGGTTCTCCAGCCGACTTTTTCATTTCCAGCTGCAATCGTCTCTTCAGTTTGAAGAGCTTCCTGATTTCCTCCGGGGCATATCCTTCACCCCTGAGCAATTTATAAATTTCTTCCACATAGGCCTGTCCGTCGGTAAAACTGTTTTCCAGTCTCGGAACCATCTGAGACAGAAGCAGGGAGGCCTCGGCGGAATCCATGGTATGATGTTTCCAGGCCAATCCCAGGCCTTTGAGACCCAGGGATTCTTTTTCTCCGTGAACCAGGGTATTGCCGGTGTAATAGAAAACATAGGGGTGATAATAAGGAAGGCCGCTTTCACGGATAAATCCGATGGTCTCTTCAAAGGTTTCCTCGGTTTCCCCCGGATAGCCGATAATGAAACTGCCCCTGCTCTCGATTCCCTGGTCATTGAGCATTTTGATGGCTGCAAGCGATTGCCCGCGTTTCAGGCGCTTGTCCATCTTGTCTAAAATGGTCTGACTTCCCGATTCCAGACCTAGATCGACGAATTCACACCCGGACTCCTTCATGAGCTCCACAAGTTCCGGGGTCAGGGCGCTGGCCCTTGCAAAAGATGACCAGGTGAAACCGAATTTCTCCCGAATCATCATATTGAGAACCTCTTTGACCCGCGCCTTGTTAGCCGTAAAATTGTCATCAGTAAATCGCACGTGCTTCACAAAGCCCAGCGTTGCAATCCTTTTGAGTTCCTCTTCAAGAACCGGGATGGTCTTATAATGAACTTCCGGAAACAACCAGTGATAGGTGCAGAAGCGACATCGGTAAAAGCATCCTCTGCTGCTGTTGAGCGGCAAAGTGCTCCTGAGATACTTCTCAGGAATCTTGTCCCAGGAAATGGCTGTCTGATCCATGTGGACCTGTTCCTTTTCCCGGGGAGTAAATGTCAGGTCGCCATGCGAATCAAAATAGGCCACATTGGGCACACGGCTCGGTTCGGAGCCTTTCTGCATGCATCGAAGCAGCTTTACGAGGCTTTCCTCTCCCATGGCCTCGATGACGAAGGCATCTACCTTGCCATGGTATTCTCCCATATAGTCGAGCGTCTTTTTTGAAAAATGCTCTCCCGCATCGAGCACCTTCTTTACGAGCATGCCGCCGGCAATAACGGGGAGCCGGGGAGCAATCTCCTTGATCTGTTCGGCGAGCTCCTTAATGTCATTCATAAGGATAAAATTCGAGGATATACAGACGGCAAGGGTGTCATCTTTTAGAAAATCGGACACATGGCATGTGGCGTAATTCTGTATGATCACCGGTTCAAAACCGTGCGCTGAAAGATACTGATAAAAGTAGATGCCGTTCAGCGTAACCGTGTTGGCAAGGGAATAGTATTGATTCACATTGGAGGGCGTGATTTCAGGAACGCAACGCCCGTTTTTCACATAATTCATGAGATCCAGAAGATCCATGTACCGCCCGTTATAAAACAGAAGCGAACCCCTGATATTTTTGTGAACGGCTTTCTGGAGTCCGGGAAGATCCAGATCGGCAAAGCGGGAGGCCTGTCTCAACGCCCTCTCTTCGGCATCGGCAAACTTCTTCTTCAGATGAAGATGGTTGTCAAGAGGCTGGTTCTGTGCAATAAAAACGATTCTGGATGGCTTCAAAATATCTTTCCTAATCAGACTGTTTTTCCCGTTTTTTGGGCGATGATTCCGGCAATGGCATTCTTTTCCCCGATAATCCCTTCTCGATAGCGAAGGCACCGGAATTCCCGGAACAGGCGCAGCAGCTCATTGTGTTTCAAAAGATGGTCAGGATTCTTAGGTTTGCCGAATTGGGCCTGGTCCACAATATACGTCTCATAGACGACCATTCCCCCCATCCGCAAGGCATCCTTCATGGTTTGGAAAAGGGGCCGATGCAGATAATTGAAACAAACGATCAAATCATAGGCATCTTTTTCAAGCAGATATCCTTGTTCGAGATCCGCAACCAGGGCCCGAAAGGAGACACCGGCCGTCGCCGCGAGATGCAAGGCATCATTTACCGCTTCGGGGGATATGTCAATGCCTTCCGTTTCAAAACCCATCCCTGCCAGAAAAACCGCATTCCGCCCCCTTCCCATGGCCACGTCCAGGGCCCGTCCTTTGGGAAGGAGGTCTATATGCCCCGTGAGGAACGGGGAAGGCTCGTGATTCATGCGGGGTTGTTCAGTCATCGCAGAACCGGATGGTTTCTTTCGAATTATCCCTTAAACTCGAAGTCATCAGAAAGTATCCGGTCTTTCATGCCGGATACATCCAGCATTTCCTCCATGGCTTTGGTAATGCGGGTGAATCCTTTCGTGTTCCCAAGCATGATGCAGCCCACGACGCGGTTATTTTCCAGAACCACTTTCTTGTACACCGAATCGTCCGTGACAACCCTGGACTCCAGCTTATTTTCCACATCGATGTTGCCCGCGGAGGCCAGATCCACCCCCACAACCTTCAGGGTATTTGCCATGGTGGTTCCCTGATAAGTCTTATCGCCCCCGGCCATATTGGCGCCGGCAATCTTTCCCTGTTCCATGGCGGCAGGCCAGATGCCGTAAGGCATGCCGTTGAATTCGGCAACGTCCCCGGCCGCATAGATATGGGGTGCGCTGGTCACCAGCCGCTCGTTTACCTGAATACCCTTGTCGTGTTTAAGACCCAAATCTTTCGCCAGTTCCATGTTCGGCCGGACACCGGCGGAAATAATCACCATCTTTGCCGACAGGGTCTCTCCTCCTTCAAGCTGCACGCCATCCACCCCATCCACCCCCACGATCGCTTCGGTCTTGGCCCCCAGTCTGAACGAAAATCCCATCCCTTCCATGATTTTCTGAAGCCTTCCGGCTCCATCTACATCCAGTTGCCGCGGCAGAAGCCGTGGAAAGAACTCCACCACCATCACCTTTTTACCGAGTCCACGAAGGGCCTTCCCGGCCTCGAGGCCCAGGAGGCCGCCCCCGATCAGCACAACCTCCTCCACTTTCGCCGCCCAGGACGCAATGTCCCTTGCATCCTGGATAGAACGAAGGGCGAAGACCCCCTTCCTGTCCGATCCTTTTATAGGGGGGATAAAGGAATGACTTCCCGTGGCCAGCAGGAGTTTGTCATAGCCGATTCTCTCTTGCTTCGCAGTCAGGAGGATCTTTTCCTCGGGAACAGCTCCCGAAACCCGCGTGTTGAGCTTCAGGGTGATGTTATGCGCCTGATACCAGTCGTCCTTCCTGGCAATCAACTCTTCTTCCTTCATGTCCCCCGACACATACTCGTTCAACCGAATTCTGTAGTAGAACGGCACATCCTCATCGGTTACAATGGCGATGCTGCCCTCGTTGTCCTGCTTTCGAATATTTTCCGCTGCGGTTGTTCCCGCAATCCCGTTTCCAACAATAAGATAATCCGTCATGTTGCCACCTCCCTTTGCTCCCCGGCCGACCGTTTACGAAATCTGTTCAGCGGGAATCCGATTTGTTGTCTATACTCCTGCTCTTCTCCATCCGCTCTCACGAATTCTCAGGCAATCCCTCGACCAGGCCGAAGACGCGGACATCCTCTTTCACATTCTTGAATCGATTCAAACCCCTGTCGAAAAGCGCAAGTTTTCCCTCTATCCTCCGGGCTGTTTCAGGACCCACAAGGATATCTCCATCAATCGCACTGGAAGCAATGCGGGCGGCCAGATTGGTCACCGATCCGGAGGCGGTGAAGGTCATTCTTGTACCGGCGGCCCCATTAAAGCGCGTCATGCCCACGGAAGCCATTCCCGAATTAATTCCCATATTGACTTGTATAGGTTCAAACCGGCCCTCAAGCTCCCTGTTAATCTCGTGGGTCCTGCGACGAATATCCAGAGAAGCCTTTGCCGCATCCAGCGCATTTTCTTCGGGATTTCCCGAAAAGATCACCATCAGTCCATCTCCAGCCATCTCATTGATGTCCCCGTTGTATTCATAAATGATATCAAGAAAACTGGAGAAATATTTCTCGATAATAAAGTTCACCTTTTCTCTCGTCAGGGTTTCACTGATCTTGGTGTATCCGGCCACGTCCAAGAACAGAATGGAAACATCCACCTCCTGTTTTCCCAGCAGGGGCGCGGACGGATCCTTTTCCACAATCCTGGTCACGGTTTCCGGCACGAAGGGCCGCAGATGCGACAGGATCTGATCCATATTGAGTTTTTCCTGGGCCATTTTCCAATGCTTCTTGGCATTGATAATGGCATTGGCGGTCAGATCCATCAGGTCTTTCAAGAGGATGTAATCACTCTCGTTGAAGCAGTACCCCTCCTCGGCAATCAATTCCAGGACAGCCAGCGGTTCATCCCCGTCGTAAATGGGGATGGCAATATCACACGGAAATGAATCCGCCTTCCCTTTCACTGGAGCAACGCCTCGGCTTCCAGCGTGGGATTCCGCCTTCCCCGGCCCGGTTTTGCCATTTAGCGTGGAAAGACCCAAAGAGCACTTTCCACACTTCTCTTCCTTTCTGTAAAATGCACACCGTAATCCCGAGGGTCCCGCCAGGGCCTTCTGAATACTCTCTTTCCCGCGTTTGCAGAGTTGACAGTTAAGTCGGTCCTTGTAAACACCGCAATGAAGAGGACGTGTATAACGCGCCGCTTCGGGATCGACGATAAGAAGGCAGGCCTCTTTGGCGTAAGGTATGGTCGCCTTTGCTTCATCACGAATAATTTCGAGGATATCCCCGATGTTCAGTGAGGAAGTGACTTTTCGAGCCACACGGGAAAGATTTTCAAAACGTTTCTTATACATCAGACCCTGTTAACCGATTGGCATTCCTTTAGAGTTCAAACTCCGCCACGAGAAAGGTATGATCGGAAGGTTTGGGAAGCGCCCTGGCCGACCTGTCGACTCTGGCGGTTAGAGATTTTTCCGAGAGCGGAGGCGTAGCAAGGATATAATCGATACGCCACCCCAGATTCCGTTTAAACCCGTTAGGGATCCTGTAATCCCAGAAGGTGTAATGGTTTCCCTCCGGAAAATGTCTCCGGAAAACGTCATCGAGCCCCCAGTTGAAAAACTCCTCCATCAAGGCCTGTTCATCTTCATGAAAACCGACTCCGCCTCTCAGGCCTTCAGGATCATACACATCCACGTCTTTCATGGCCACATTAAAATCTCCCGCGATAATGAGCGGATCGGATGGGGTGTAGTGATCGCCAATGTATTTCAGGAGGGCCTGAAGCCATCCCAGTTTATACTGAAATTTTTCAGAACCCACTTGAAAACCCTGGGGGACATACACATTGATGACGGAAATCCCTTGTATGACCGCACTGATGAACCGAGCCTGGTCATCCCCTTTGGAAAAAAGATCAAGTTGAACGTCCTTTGGGGGAGATTTACTTAGAATCGCCACTCCATTGTACGATTTCTGACCACGGACTATTACATGGTAGCCGAGCTCTTTGAAGGATTCAACGGGAAAATCCCCATCTTGGACCTTGGTTTCCTGAAGGCTCAGGATATCAGGGGTTTCCTTCACAACCCACTCGAGAAGAATAGGAAGCCGGGCACGAACGGAGTTTGTGTTAAAGGTGGCAAATTTCATTCCGGTGTTTCTCCTCCGTGCCCTCGCCTTATAAAAAAACCCATACACAATATAAACCTCGCACCGGGCATCATCATAACGGGTCATGAATCGAATAACAAGGGCAAGATAAGACCGGAATAAATTTTCCGTCACCCGCTTCCGTCAGGCCGGAATATCTTTCCTGTTGATTCGGTAAGCCTCCATCCCTATGTTAACATTATATGATTTATCGACGGCCTTCAAGGCGCCTACCCGCAACTTTTCATGAAAGGAGACATTTCATGGGTGAAAACCAGGAGGTCCTGAATGGACTCAAAACTGCAATGGAAGCTGAACTGACCGGCTACAATTTCTACAAAAACGCATCTGAAAACGTGAAAGATTCCAAGGCGAAAGAGGCTCTTTCGGAAATGGCCAAGGAGGAATTGAATCATTTCAACTACTTGAAACATCAGTATAAATCCGTATTTGAGAAAGGCCATTACGATTTCTCGAAGAGCCTCCTGAAAAAAGTCGATAGGCCGGAAGAAAATCCCATCTTCAGCAACGCCATCAAGGATCGCATAAAAGACAGTCATTTTGAGGTAAGCGTTTTGACCATAGGGATGAAGTTGGAGATGGATGCCGTGGATTTCTATCGTTCATGCGCGAAAAAGTCAGAGGCCCCTGAAGCGGAAAAGTTGTTCAATGAACTGGCCGATTGGGAGCAGATTCATCTGAATGCCTTCAAGCAAGGGCTGGATTCCCTGAAAGCGGATTACTGGACCGCCAACAATTTCGTACCCATGTAGACCGCGGCATTGCAGACTTGTCCGCCGGAAGCTTGGCGGATTGGGGATATTTTGTATCCTATTCAAATTTTCTGGTAGCAAAATGATGATTCAGAAAAGCCATTCCGTCACCAGGTCTTTTTTGCTGCCACATCTGATTCCTATGGCAGCACCGGCCCTTTTAGGCTGGTACGGACAAGTAGATGAAACGCAAGGGGTTTCGTTGTACCAGCTTAAAAGGGCCTCGCAACGGTCGGTGAAGGTTTATCCAAGATGCGGCAGCAAAAAAGACCTCGTGGCTCCATTCCTGCCAGGGTTTTTGAATAAGATACGATATTTTTGTCTTTCTTTGTGTCTTGCTGGAGAGACTTCCAAGTTCCGGCTTGTCCGGGTCAGTCGTCCGTCAATCCAGAAATTTAGGCGGCAGACGGGACTGACCTTCCAGCTGAATGGATTCAAGCACCATCATGGTCGCGGTGCCGTGGGCCAGAAGCCTCCCATTTTCCCCGTCCTTGATTATAGCCCTGCTCAAACAGAGACTCTTACCGGTTTTAATGACCTCCCCTTCCGCCATGAAAATCCCATCCGATGCCGGGGCAAGATAGTTCAGTTTCATCTCCACCGTGGTTAATCCTGCCGGTTCTTCCACATCGGTATAGCTTGCCCAGAAACAGGCGGCATCAATCAGGGATGCGTAAACGCCTCCATGGACAATGCCATAGGGCTGGAGATGCTTTTTGGAAACATCTATCTTCAATACGGACCGGCCCCGGCCAAGAGATACAATGCCCAGGGAAAGCAGACGAAAATAGGGGCAGCGGTTCACACCGTCAGCAACCGCGGAAATATGTTCAGGATTGAGTCTTCTCATATTGTCATCTTTTCAAAAACAAAGGTCATCGTTTAACTTTTTCTGCAACTTAGGGAAGGAAGTATAATCGAAAAGTAACACGGAAGCAAGCCGATCGATATTTCTTTCAGGTTTTGAGTGCTATTTTATTTTTGTCTATGGTATACTGTTTCATCATAAAGAGAAAAAGGAAAAGGGCGCATTTTCCGTGTTTGAACAGGGCACTGAACAGAAAGAGCATTGAGCATTGCCCCTGCATGAGAGGAAATTTGTGAGAAAATTCATCATCGTGTTCATTCGCCTTATTCTGGCCTTTTGTTTTGCCTATATTGTTTCCCTTGTATTCTTTCGGGATATTTCCACGGAGCGGATACTGGGGCTGGGTTTAATTCTGTTTGGCCTTGCCTATTTATTTGAATATGCAAGGCGGAAGAATAGGGAGTGAAAAAGCCATGGAATCCAAAAAATTCGTGTATTCTTTTGATGAGGGAGATGGAAAAAGCAAAAAACTCTTAGGAGGAAAAGGAGCAAATCTATGTGAAATGACACAGATAGGGCTCCCGGTCCCCCCGGGCTTTGTCATTACAACCGAGGCCTGTCTTTTCTACCTGGAAGACAAGAAAAGCGGCCTTCGTCCGGAGCTCTCCAAACAGATCCATGCGGCTATGGCAGCGCTTGAAAAAAAGACGGGAAAAAAGCTGGGGGATAAAGAAAACCCCCTTCTGGTTTCCGTAAGGTCCGGAGCGGCCATTTCCATGCCCGGTATGATGGATACCATCTTGAATTTGGGTCTCAATACGGAAACCGTGGAGGGTTTCATTGCGATCACAAAGGACGAACGTTTTGTTTACGACTTGTACAGAAGGCTGATCCAGCTCTTCGGATCAGTGGCCCTGGGGATGAGCGACGATGATTTCAGCCAGATTTTTAACGAAATAAAAAAGAAGAACAAGGCGCGGCAGGATGTTGATCTGAATGGCAAGGCCCTCAAGGAAACATGCGGTCGTTTTCTGGACCTCGTGAAGGAAAAGACCGGAAAACCCTTCCCCCAGGATCCCCACGAGCAGTTGGCTCTTGCCATTGAGTCTGTTTTCAAATCGTGGTCTGGAAAGAGGGCCGTGGATTACCGCAAAGAGTTTCACATCACCAAAGAAATGGCCAACGGCACGGCGGTAAATATCTGCACCATGGTTTTCGGGAATATGGGCAATGACAGTGCAACCGGTGTAGCCTTTACCCGCGACCCGGCTACCGGGGAGAACCGTTTCTTCGGGGAATACATGATCAACGCCCAGGGAGAGGATGTGGTTGCAGGGATACGGACCCCCAAACCAATCCTGAACCTGAGGAGGGAAATGCCCGCCATTTATCCGGAACTGGAGAAATTGAGGCATACCCTGGAGGACCATTACCGCGAGGTCCAGGATCTGGAGTTCACCATAGAAAAGGGCAAACTCTACTGCCTTCAGACGAGAAACGCCAAAATGAACGCCTCAGCCTTCATCAGGACTTCCGTGGACATGGTAAATGAAGGCCTGATTACCGAGGAAGAGGCACTGCTCAGAATACAACCCGATATGCTTGAGCAGCTTCTCCATCCCAGGCTGGATCCCAACGCCCGTGCGGAAGTTCTCGCGCGGGGGCTCCCTGCATCGCCCGGGGCGGCATCCGGGAAAATCGTTTTTGATGCCGACCGCGCGGAAAGCAAGGCAAAGCTGGGAGAAAAAGTGATCCTTGTGCGGGAAGAAACCAAACCGGATGATATCCACGGTTTTTTTGCGGCCCAGGGGATTCTTACCAGTCGAGGCGGCAAGACCTCTCACGCTGCCGTAGTGGCAAGGAGCATGGGGAAACCGTGCGTTTCCGGGTGTGAGGAAATTGTCATTAATGATATAGAGAAAACAGCGGTCATATCGGGCATAACGCTGAGGGAAGGGGATGTCATTACCATAGATGGAACCACCGGCAATGTGTACAAGGAAAAGGTCGCAACCATTGAGCCCGAGTTCGTGGATGATCTTCTGATCGTTTTGGAATGGGCCGACGAGTTGAGTTCCCTCCAGGTCATGGCCAACGCGGACACGCCGGAAGCCGCGGCAAAAGCAAAGAAATACGGCGCAGTGGGCGTGGGGCTGTGTAGAACGGAGAGGATGTTCAATCAGACGGAAAGACTGCCTGTGGTGCAGAAGATGATTCTTGCGGATACCACGGAAGAAAGGCAGGCTGCCCTGGATCAGCTTCTTCCTTTTCAGCGAAACGATTTCAAGGAAATTTTTCGTGTCATGGATGGACTTCCCGTTACGATAAGGCTCCTGGATCCTCCCATCCACGAGTTCCTGCCCTCCGCGGAAGAGATCTTTAATGAAATAACCAAATTGAAAAATCTCAAAGAGACCGTGGAGAATCTAACGGATCTTCCGGATACCTTGAAGATAGTGGACCCTGAACTGGCCGAGCGTTTTTCCAGCAATCTGGATCTGATTATCCATGGTTTGGAGGAGCTGAAATCAAAACACCTGGCCGGTCCCATGATTGAAGCCAAGGAAGTCATGCTCAAGAAGGTTAAAGCGCTTGCGGAAACCAATCCCATGTTAGGGCACCGCGGGGTCCGGTTGGGAATTACCTATCCGGAGATCTACGCCATGCAGATCAGGGCCGTTCTGGAGGCGGCCGCGGAACATATCCAGGAAGGAGGGAAGGTCTCCCCGGAAATTATGATTCCACAAGTGTGCACCCTTGAAGAATTAAAATGGGTGCACCGCTATGTAACCAGGATAAGTGATGAAGTGGAGAAAAAATTCGGCCTCAAGATTCCTTATAAATTCGGGACCATGGTTGAGGTGGTCCGCGCCTGCATGCGGGCGGGCAGGATTGCCGAATTGGCTGAATTCATCTCTTTTGGAACAAACGATCTGACCCAGGCAACCTTTTCATTCTCCAGAGAAGACGCGGAAAATAAATTTCTGCCGCTGTATGAAGAGCGGGGAATCCTGGAACACAACCCCTTTGAGGTCCTGGATATCAAGGGCGTTGGCCGCCTGATGATGATTACCATGGAATGGGCCAGAAAAACGCGCCCCAATCTGAAAGTAGGAATCTGTGGAGAACAGGGTGGGCACCCGGATTCCATTCGCTTCTGCCATCACATAAAGATGAGCTATGTATCCTGTTCTCCGCCCAGGGTTCCCATCGCCAGACTGGCGGCGGCCCAAGCAAAACTCAAGGAAAAGGAATACCGGCTGGATTGATGTTCCAAAGGCTTCTGATTGCAGGGGACTTGGTTGTATTGGAAGTTCGGCACGAAATATAGCCGAACCTGGTCGATCGGTTTTGAATAGTTGCAATAAAGGTACATGGTAAATGCCACAAACACACATTGTTGGGACAGGATCGGCAATGCCGAAAAGAATCCTGTCAAATGCAGATCTTGAAAGCATAGTGGATACGAGCGATGAGTGGATTACACGTCGCAGTGGAATAAAAGAACGCCGTATTTCCTCCAACCTGGATAGCGAAAGCACTTGTGATCTCTCGACAAGAGCCGCATTGGCCGCCATGGAGATGGCGGGCATGGGGCCAAAAGACCTGGATATGATTGTAGTGGGTACGGTCACGGCGGATCGGCAGTTCCCCTCCGCCGCCTGCATGATTCAGATGTCGCTGAATGCGAAAAACGCGGTAGCTTTTGATTTATCCGCGGGATGTACGGGATTTCTTTATGCTCTTACCGTCGTAAACAACGCCGTCCGGTGCGGGACTTGTCAAAACGCACTGGTTGTGGGAGTAGATCGGCTCTCCAGCGTTGTAAACTGGCGGGACCGCGGAACCTGCGTATTGTTGGCCGACGGGGCGGGCGCCGTGGTCGTTTCGTCGAAGCCGGAGAAGGGAGGAATCCTTTCCAGCCATTTGAAGTCTGACGGCAGGTGGTGGGAGTTGCTATATTCCGAAGAGGGAAACACCTTCACTCCCGAGATCCTCCATGATATCGATCAGAAATCGTTCTACCTGAAAATGGACGGGAACCGTCTTTTCAAGCGGGCCATCGCCTGCATGACTGGAATCTCAAAGGACGTCCTCGAAGAAAATGGCATGACGGTCGGCGATATCGACCTTGTTGTCCCACATCAGGCCAATATCCGCATTATCAATGCCCTGGCAAATACCCTGAGCATTCCCATGGAAAAAATCTTTGTAAATATTCAAAAATATGGAAATACCTCTTCGGCAACCATTCCTATCGCACTGGATGAGGCGAACCGCGAAGGGCGTCTGAAAAAGGGAAATAATGTTCTCATGGTCAGCTTTGGCGCCGGTTTGACCTGGGGCGCCTGCATATTGGAGTGGACAGCCTAAATGGTACGCGAAAGAGGGGTTATCGAAAGCATTGCCGGAGAAAAGGCGATGGTTCGCATAGAGAAGAGTTCGGCGTGCTCTGCCTGCGAATCAAAGGATTGCTGTGATGCGGCATCCGGCAAAGGGATGACCATTGAAGTGGCCAACGAACTGATGGTATCCGAGGGCGATGTGGTGGAGATCAGCATCTCTTCCCGTTCTTTCCTTAAGCTTACACTGCTGGTGTACTTCATGCCCGTTGTGGCACTGATTGCTGGTGCGTGTCTCGGAGACGAACTGGGAACGCATCTCGGTTTTAATGCGACGCTGGCGGCGATTCTAACAGGAGGCATAGCCATGGGGACGACTTTTTTCGCCCTGCGGCGATTCGATCACTATCAGAGACAAAAAAGAAGTCTCAGCCCGAAAATGACGCGGATTTTAGCATTTGCAAAAGGATGAGCCCAAGCTAAGGGCTAACCGCTAATTGTACTTTGTTTAAGGCTTTCGTTTTCTTCAGCCGTATACGCAAGCAAAACGCAGTCCTTCAGACTCGCTTTTCCTTCAACCACATCCTCGGCAAAGGTGGAGCAGTCAGGAGAACCACAGACCCCACACTCCTTGCGAGGCAGGCCTTTCAGGACCTGTTGCACCTTATTCTGTTTTTCTATGGCCGCCGAGATATCGGAGATGGATGATCGCTTTAGGGGACTGTTCTTGGGCAGGACCGGGCGGGCCCCATGGAACCAGCCCTTGTCATATAATTTTTTAACATAGTCGGCTTTCACCCTTTTTTCTTCCCCGAACATACGGATGAGTTTTCGAAGGTTGTGTCTGGCCTGATATTTGTCCGCCACCGTATAAGGGCCCCCAAGACAGCCTACATCGCACGTCCTGAATTCTATGTAATCGATATGACTTAGAAGTCCCATCTCCACCTTTTTAAGGTATCTGATGGTTTCCTGCAAACCGGATATTGCCAGACAGTTTATGTCAAGGCCGGCAATCTCTCCTCCCGACATCCCCCATCCGAGACCGACCCCTCCCGCGTGATGAAGCACAATGTCCTCATCCACATTTTGGATATTCTTTTTTAATGTTTCAAATATTCTGCTGATGGCCACCGCCTCGTTAAGATAGGAGCGTTCCTGAAAAATAGGTTCTTTGATGCAGATCATCTTTGAGGGGCAGGGAGTGATGTGGGCAACCTTGATATTTTCCTCCCGGCAACCATATCTTGCAACAAGGCGTTGCTTGGATTCTCTTGCCACGATTTCCCGCGGCGTAAGCAGTGGGGGAATATTCCTTATCAGAGAAGGAAATCGGTGGGCAATAAGCCTGACCACCACCGGACAGATGGGGGAAATCAACGGGAAAACAGCATCCGCCTTCTCCCTGTGCTCCTTGACGAACAATTCGGTGGCCACATTGAACATCTCGTTGGTATAGGTTTGATCATGAACATAACTGAATCCCATTCTCTTGAGTCCGAGAAGGACGTCATTGGGCAATACGCCTTCGTCAAACTGGGCAAGCAGGGCCGTTGATGCACTTACCGCCGTAAAAAGATCTTTGGGAACAGCTTCTTCCGGTTCATTTGCGCCCATCAAAGCGCTTATGGCACTCCTCGGACAGATGCGCATACATTCTCCGCAGTCTATGCATTTGGCATCGTCGATCCGGGCCACCCTGCCTTCTTTTACCCGTATAGCCTTTGTCGGACAGGCCTTCATGCACAGAACACAGCCGTTGCATATTTTTTCATCTACATGCACATAGTGGACCGGTTCCTGAAGAGTCACAAATTCCGTCATGACATTTCTCGGACCACGATGGAGATTTCCAGGTGGGTGCCTTTGCCTTTTGCAGAATCAATATTCAATACATCAGCGTTTTTCTTGATGTTAGGAAGTCCCATTCCGGCGCCGAAACCCATTTCCCTGTATTCGGATGTCGCGGTGCTATACCCTTCCTGCAGGGCAAGTTCGACATTTTCAATCCCCGGCCCTTCGTCTTTGAAGTCCAGAATAATCTGTCTGGGCTCTACGGTCACGATCAGAACACCATCCCCACCGTGCATAACCACATTCATCTCCGCCTCATAGGCACACACCGCTACCCTGCGCACGGAATCGGCATCGAATCCAATCGTCTTGAGGATGCTCTGGACCTCGATGGAGGCTTCACCGGCCCTGATAAAATCCCTGGCTTTGATCTCAAACTGTTTTTTTAAGTGGGTCATTTCGCCTGCCGTTGTTCAGAATTTTCACAAACCTGCTTCCACATCATAGATCCCGGCTCAAGACATTTCCCACCAGCGATGAAAGCCTGGTTCAGCAGCGCCAACGGGTGATTTTTTAGAACATAGATGCTATTTTGCCGGGGACTTTAATTTTACTTCAACCCCGCGGAGACCCTTACTGAAAAGTCTTCCGCTTGAAGAAAACATGGTGAACGGCGTAGTCAGAAGAGGCAGCCCATATTCCTGGGCTTTGACGACAATATCCTCTGTCGGACGTTTGCCTCTGACAAAAACAACAGCACTGATTCCTGCAATTATGGAGGTTCGAAGAACCTGTATGTTGCAGAGTCCGGTTAATAACAGGGAACCGGTATTCGGCCCGGTAAGTAGATCGCTCATGAGATCACTTGAGATGCATTTCTCAACGGCCATGTCCAGTTTGTCATGCCCGTTGATGACTTCAGCTAACAATATTTCTTTTACGGTTTCTAATTTCATAATGCTATGCAATGGATTATAAAGGGTTTAAGATGAATACGAAACGTTTCTCCGCCGCACGGCAGGATTACACAGCCGCCACGAAGAAATCAACAGTTAGGCTTTTTGCACCGCGGCGAATTTGCAATTGTCATAACAAAGACCGCACTTGACGCAAAGAGCCTGGTCAAGAACATGGGGTTTCTTCTTTTCCCCAGTGATGGCATTCTGAGGACATTTTCGTGCACATAGGCCGCATCCGGTGCAGGTGTCGGGGTCTATGTGAAACGTAATGAGCGCCTTGCAAACAGCGGCCGGACAACGTTTTTCCAGAATATGGGCCTCGTACTCATGGCGGAAATAGCGAAGGGTGCTGAGAACGGGGTTAGGAACCGTCTGGCCCAGACCGCACAGGGACGCAGACTGGAGAACTTTGCTCAATTTTTCAAGCCGTTCCAGGTCCTCCATCGTCCCTTTTCCTTGCGTAATTTTTTCCAACATCCACAGCAGCTGTCGCGTTCCCTCGCGGCAGGGAGTACATTTCCCGCAGGATTCTTCCGTGGTAAATTCCACAAAAAATCTCGCAACGTCCACCATGCAGGATGTCTCGTCCATTACGACCATGCCGCCGGAACCCACAATGGCGCCGGTCTTGGCAATGTTTTCATAATCTACCGGAATATCAAGGAGATGCGCCGGAATACATCCGCCGGAAGGGCCGCCTAACTGGACGGCCTTGAAATTCTTTCCACCGGGTATGCCGCCGCCAATATCGTAAATAATGGATCGCAGGGGTGCGCCCATGGGAACCTCGATCAATCCGATATTTCTAACCTGTCCACTCAGGGCAAATACCTTGGTTCCCTTGCTTTTTTCCGTACCGAGGCTGCTGAACCAGCCTGAACCCCGATAGATGATCTGCGGGATGTTTGCCAGGGTTTCCACGTTGTTCAGGACTGAGGGACGATCCCAGAGGCCTTTGTTGGCCGGGAATGGAGGCCTGGGTCGCGGCATACCCCTCTGGCCTTCTATGGAACGCATCAGGGCGGTTTCTTCCCCGCATACAAAGGCCCCGGCGCCGAGATAAAGATCGATCTCCATATCGAAGCCGGACCCCAGAATGTCTTTTCCCAAGAGTCCGTATTCCTTTGCCTGGCCGATGGCCGTTCTGAGCCTTTCAATGGCAAGCGGATATTCGGCGCGCACGTAGATATATCCGGTATGGGATCCGATGGCCCTTCCACCGATAATCATGCCCTCCAGGACCGCATGGGGGTCGCTTTCCAAAATGGAGCGGTCCATAAACGCGCCGGGATCTCCTTCATCCGCGTTGCAGAGCATGTATTTGATATCTCCCTTTGCCGCGGCGCAAAATTGCCATTTGAGTCCCGTGGGGAAACCCGCACCGCCCCTGCCTCTCAGGCCGGAAGCCTTCATCTCTTCAACAATCTGTTCGGACGTCATTTCCAGAAGGGCCTTCGCAGCCCCCAGGTAACCATCCCTGGCAATATATTCATCTATGCTGTCCGGATCAATCAACCCGCGGTTTCGAAGTGCCACCAGAATCTGACTGCTGAAAAAGCCGATGTCCGTAATTTTAGGGATGGCCTCTTTTGCATCATGTGCCTCAAAAAGGTGCTTCTTGGGGGTCCTGCCTTTAATAAGATATTCTTCTACGAAATAAGGCACGTCTTCCACGGTCACATGCTGGTAGAATACCTCATCCGGATAAGCCAACATCAAGGGGCCGGCCGCGCAGAAACCGTTACATCCGGTAGTCCCCACAAATATCTCATCCTGCAGTCCGTTCTTGTGTATTTCTTCAACCAGGGCGTCTCTCATGTGAAGAGAACCGTTCAATACACAGCTTGTTCCTGCGCAAACCATTAAGTGAGCACGATATTTCTTTTCCATAAAAACCGCCTCTTTGCCGTGAAAATAGGTCCAAGGTTTCCCGCTTTCCCTGCCGCGGGATCTTCGACAGGTTCAGGATTTCCCGGGTACATCTTGCTGTATCCCTTTTTTAATAAGTGGTCTCGCTGCCCAGAGAAAGGGCATAGTCCGCCACAGGATTGTTTTTCATGACATGTTCGTCGAATATCTTGACGGCCTTCTTATCGTCCAAATTGATATATTTTATGGGGGCGGAATTCTTGACTTCCACAGTGAGCATTGGTTCGTGGTTGCAGAGTCCGGCACAACCTGATGTGGTCAGCATGATATCATTGGCCCCGGATTCTTCCAGCTTGGTAAACAACGTGTCCATGATTTTTCTAGCGCCG
>JBBSAR010000008.1:0-24177 GCA_038252125.1 Desulfatiglandales bacterium | reverse complement strand
TGCTCGTTGATCATATCGGCCCAGGCGTTCATGAGCCGTTTGAAGGGTCCGATCTCGGATGAAAAAGGACCTGTCTGCGAAACCGTAGCCCCGATATGAATGGCATCGGGCGCCCCCAGAGCGGCAAAAGGCGTCGCCATGAACAAGGTCGCAGCCACGCAGAACGACAAAATTCCCTGTTTCATAACATGATCCCTTCCTTTTACACCTTCTGTCAGGCACTCGTTACCAGGTGCTGACGCTGTTGTCTTTTTTCAGGATGATCCGGGCGTCGGCAACACTCAAACCCTCCTCGTACAAAATGACCGGATTCAGGTCTATTTCCTGGATTTCGTCATAGGACCCGACGATCTCCGAGACCGTCAGCAATAATTCCTTCAGCGCCTTCTTGTCAACCGCCGGCCTTCCACGATAGCCGTTCAGGAGTTTTACGGATCGAATCTCATCAATCATCCTCCTGGCCGATCGCTCGGAGATGGGAAGCACCCGGAACACTACATCGTGAAGCACTTCCACCATGATCCCGCCGATTCCGAACATGATGACCGGACCAAATTGGTCGTCCTGCTTGGTCCCCACGATCACCTCAAGGCCCTCTTTCATCATGGGCTCCACCAGAATCCCCTCGATTACGGCCTCGGGATTGTACTTCCCGGCGCTTTCCATAATCGCCTCATAGGCGTCCAGAATTTCATCCGCCGTGCTCAGATCGAGTCGCACCCCTCCCGCGTCGGTCTTGTGCAGGATATCCGAAGACACGATTTTCATTGCCACCGGACAGCCAAACTTTCCTGCGCCGCCACCGCTTCCTCTCCCGACTGGGCCAGGTGCGCCCGCAAGATGGGGACCCCGTGCAAAGAGATCAGCTCCTTGGCTTCGTATTCAAACAGGGCCTCTCGGTTTTTCTCCCGCGCTTTCTTGAATATTTCACTTCCCAGCGATTTGGATTTGGCGCCTTTATTGAAGACGAACTTGGCCTTGGCGTGGTATCGATGCAGATAATTCCCGTATTCCGCAAGGGCCGCCATGCACTTGCAGGCGGTTTCAAGGGCATCGTACACGGGAATATTATAATAACGCAACAGATCCAGGGAGTGGGGCCTCATGTGATTATACAGACTGTGCACAATGATGGGCTTCCCTATCTCCTTCACAAGTTTTCCCATGCGGTGGGCGGCATCCTCTTCCACAAACCCCAGACTTTCGGCGAATCGGATGCTGTACCCCCCGAAAAGGCCCACAACCAGCAGACCCCCGATATTCGGATCATGCAAGAGGATCTCCGCGCAGTCGGCAAAAATCTCCGGATTTTCATCCGTTCCTCCCGCCACGTCCACCGGATTGCGAACGGAAGCCCCCGGGGGAAGAATCGCCCGGAGCTTTTTCTGCGTCTTTTCCGCAAGGGGCGGGATATCCACATCCAGATCCGTCAACTGGTCCGCGGCAATGGTGGCATGCCCGCCTCCGTCCGCAAGGATGGCAATGCTGCTTTTTTTCAGAGGAGGAAGGCTCGCGAGGGTCTCGGCGGCGGGAAACAGTTCATCCGAATTTTCCATGACAACAATGCCGGCCCTCCGAAAGGCCGTCCTCGCCACCTCGGACATCCCCGCCAGGGCCCCCGTGTGGGAACCCGCGGAAAGCTTCCCGGTACTGGATCTGCCGCTCTTCAACATGACAATAGGTTTCTTCCGGGTAGTCTGATAAGCCTGTTGAAGAAATTTTCTTCCTTCCCGCATTCCTTCCACGTACATGAGAATCACTTTCGTTTGGGGATCATCCTGGAAAAATTTCAGGTACTCATGGAACCGGATATCGGCCTCATTGCCGATTCCCACATAGTAGCTGAATCCCTGCTGGCTCTTGATCGATGCCTCCGTAATCAAGGCAAGGGCCATATTTCCGCTCTGGGAAAGCAGCGCGATATTCCCCTTGGGAACATTTCTCAACCCCACCAGATTCAGGTTGCTTTTAAGGTTCATCATGCCGGATGTGTTGGGTCCGATCAACCGGATGCCCTTCTCCCTTGCGACTGCCACCATCTGGTCTTCCAGGTCTTTCCCCGCCTTCCCCAGCTCCCTGAACCCCCCGGCAATGATAACGGCCCCCGCCACACCTTTCTTGGCGCAATCTTCCAGTATTCCGGGGATCGTCTTGGCCGGGGTGGTAATCAGCGCCATTTCCACAGGCTCATCGATTTCAGAGACCTTCCGGAAGCAGGGCAAACCCAGGATGCTTTCCTCTTTGGGGTTCACCGGAAATATCCGTCCTTCGAATTTCTCTTCCAGCAGGATCTTAATGGCCTGAAATCCCCTCTTTGTTTCCTTTTTGGAAGCGCCCACGATCGCGACCGATTTGGCATTGAGAACATGTTCGAGACTCATGACCTATCTCCCCGTAAATACAGGTTTGCGTTTTTCCCCAAAAGAGGCAATCCCCTCATGCCAGTCGGCCGTATTCATGCAAGCCAGAATGGCCTCGGCCTCCACGAGAGTAACCGTTCGAAAATCCCGATAAGGGGCATTGTGCACCAGGTCCTTGACAAAAGCCATGGACAGAGGCGCCTTTTCCGCGAGCTTTCCAGCAAGAGCCAAAGCGGCCGGCATGAGCTTTTCCACAGGAAAAGATTCCAGGGCCAGCCCCAGTTCCACCGCCTCCGGCCCCGCAACGACTTTCCCCGTATAGATAAGCTCCTTTGCCTTCATCATTCCCACCAACTGGGGCAGAAGACAGGTCACCCCGCCGCCAACGAATGTGCCCAGCCCGGTCTCCGGAAAAGCGATGCTTGCCATATCCGCCATGAGGATAAAATCGCCGTTGAGCGCCATCTCGGCGCCTGCTCCCCGGGCGGGGCCGTTTACGGCGACGATCACCGGTTTGGGGAAGTCGTGAATCATCTTTGTGGTTTCATGGGCCAGTAGGATATAGGCCCGTTTCTGAAAGGGCGTGCGTTCTCCCGTGGAATGCTTTTTCAGATCCGCACCGGCGCAAAAGGCCTGCTTTTCCCCGTCCGGCCGCTTCAATATGGAACCGGTGAGGATCAGGACCCTTACCGATTCATCCTCCCGGGCTTTTCCAAGAACCGCCTGGAGATCCAGATACATCTGTTCAATGACCGCATTCATGCGTGACGGACGATTCAGCCTGATCACCCCGATGCCGTCCTCTATATCATACAGCACTGTTTCAAATTCCATAAAAAATCTCCCTTTTAACATCTACAAGGTTTCAGTTTCTTTCAGTAGTTCCTCAATCACCGCGGCATGTCTTTCCGCGGCATGGCAGTTGTCCCGGACGACATTCCGTGCCCGATTTCCATAGGCTTCCCGCGCAGTCCCATCGGCGAACAGCAAGGTAATCTTTTTCCCCAACTCCTTCCCGTCCGCCACCGGGATCGAGGCGTCGGCCGCCTCGAGAAGCCCCTTAACATCCATAAAATCCTCCATGTGAGGGCCATACAGCACCACCTTGCCCCAGGCAGCCGGTTCCATGGGATTCTGCCCCCCCAGAGGGACGAGGCTTGCCCCGCAGAAAACAACCGTTCCCACGCTGTAGACCTTAAAGAGTTCCCCGAACGTATCCATGATGATAATTTTTTCCGTGCGCCGTCCCTTTCCTTTTCCAATGGAGGTCCGCAACTGATACCCCAGACCGTTCTTCGAAACCATGGAACCGATGGAAGGGGCCCTGACAATATGCCGGGGCGCAATAATAAGGATTGTATCGGGAAAATCTTTCAAAACCGTTTTGTACGCCGCAAGGACCTTTTCTTCTTCTCCCCCTCTCGTACTTCCCGCCACAAATACCCTGTCCGTTTCCCCGATGTTCAGGAGAGTGCGAATCTCCTGCTCCGCGGCAGGATCCACATCCATCACCAGGGTGTCGTATTTGGCATTGCCGCTCACCATGATCTTCAGAGGGTCCGCGCCCATCCGCGCCATCCGCCGGGCATCCTTGATTGAAATCATACTGAAACGGTCAAAGCAGTTCAAGACTGTCTTGAAAAAAGGACGCACTTTCAGATACCCTCTGATGGACCTTTCCGAGATCCGGCCGTTCAGCAGGCAGATTTTCACCCCTCTCCGTTTCGCCTCGAAGAGCCAGGAAGGCCACAACTCGGTCTCCAGAAAGACCAGGACATGGGGACGTATCCGGGAAAGAGCCCCGTTCACCGTCGCCGGCGAGTCGAACGGCGCATAAATCACCGCGGCCCGGCCACCGAATTTTTTGACGGCCAGATCACGACCATGCTCGGTCATGGTGGAAACGGTCACCCTGCAATCCGTCCCGGCTTTCATCAGCGACCCGATGATAGATCCGGCCACCCCGACTTCCCCGAGGGATGCCGCGTGAATCCAGATCATAGGAGCATCACAAGGTCCAGGAATCGGCGTTTCAGGGACAAAGCCGAGACGCTCACGAAAATGTTTCCGGTATCGCCCCGTCAACCGCGTATAACACCAGAAACCGGGAAGTGCCACGGAAGACAGCCCGGAGGTGAGGATCGAATAGGAATAATAGAAGATATTTGACAAAGTTTTCTTAAACTCCGAACCGCGTTGAATCTTGAGTACCCGGCGCCCGTCCGTTCAAAAGGAGCACAAAACCGTGTACTCCTTCAAAAAGAGCACAAAAACCCACAAAAGAGCAAGCATCTTTTTTGGACCCTTTCCGGATCGGAAGGAAAACATCCAAAAATAATCTCCATACCAAATCCTGTAAAATATGCTATAGTGGTCCATAGTACCTTGCGGCGATAAACACGACAGGAGAAAAAATGGAAAAAAATATCGAAAACTATATGAGAATGGGAATCGTTCATTTCATGGCCTTTCCCGGACTTGCCGGTGGAAAAGGTCCATGGGTGGAAACAGTCAGGCAGGTTGCCCTGGACCCCTTCTTCAGCGCCATTGAAATAACCCACATTGATGATAAGGCGGAGCGGGAAGCGGTCAAGGACCTGATACATTTATCCGGCCTGTCCATGGGCTATGCCGCCCACCCTGCCGTTCTGAGCCAGGGGCTTGACGTCAACGCCCTTGATGAAGAGACGCGATCCCATGCATGCAAGGTCCTTATGAAACATATGGATGAGGCCATCTATATGGGAGCGGTAAGCTTCTCTTTTCTTTCCGGCAAAGATCCCGGGAATGAAAAGCGAGAGGAAGCCTTGAAGGCCTTGACAAAATCGCTCAACCAGTTGTGCGCCTACTCCCGAGAGCATAATGGCCCCAAAATCGTATTGGAGGGGTTTGATTGCAAGGTGGATAAGTGCTGTCTCTTCGGCCCGGCGGCCATCGGACAACGCATCGGCCGGGAGGTGACCGGCAAAAACGACAATTTCGGCATTCTTGTGGACCTGAGCCACCTCCCCCTGCTCGAAGAATCTGCCGCGGAAGCCCTTAATCCCGTGAAGGATTATCTGGCAGGGGTGCATATCGGCAACGCGGTCACGGACCCCGGCCTGCCGGGATACGGAGACAACCATCCGGCTTTCGGAACCCCGGGAAGCGCAAACGGTTTGGAAGAAATGGTTGTTTTTCTCAAAACGCTTTTAAAGCTCCATTTTCTCAATGAAGAAACCCGGCCTGTCGTCAGTTTTGAAATAAAACCCTTTGAAGGCCAGGATCCTTCCGCGGTCATAGCCGGCGCCCAAAGGCTGATGAAGAGGGCCTGGTCCCTGACTTGATAAGGTTTTAAATATGTTTCGTTTCCTGCACGCCGCGGATATTCACCTCGACAGCCCTCTCAAAGGGTTGGAAGTCTATCAGGATGCTCCGGTGGAACAGATCCGGAGCGCGGTAAGACGGGCCTTTGACAACCTTGTGGAACTGGCCATCCAGGAAGAAGCCGCATTTGTCCTTCTGAGCGGAGATCTTTTTGACGGGGACTGGAAAGATTACAACACCGGCATCTATTTCAACAGTCGAATGGGCCTGCTGAGGGATGCGGGCATTCAAGTCTTCATGGTTTCCGGAAACCATGATGCGGCCAGCCAAATCTCTCGCGCCCTCCACCTTCCAGACAACGTAACGCTTTTTTCCCACAAAAAGGCGGAAACCAGAATCATTGAACCGCTCCATGTGGCTATTCACGGCCAGAGCTTCGCATCCAGGGCAGTTTTCGAAGATCTGACGCAAAATTATCCGCAGGGAGAATACGGCCTTTTCAATATCGGGCTCTTGCATACGGCCCTGACGGGAAGACCGGGCCATGAACCTTATGCGCCATGCACACTGGATGCATTGCGATCCAAGGGGTATCAGTATTGGGCCCTGGGGCATGTTCATCAGCGTGAAGTAGTATCCCGGGAACCATGGATCGTTTTTCCGGGGAACATACAGGGAAGACACATCCGCGAAACAGGCCCCAAGGGTTGCACCATGGTAACCGTGGACGAAGGCAGGGTACTGGAAGTGGCGCATCGCGACATTGATGTTCTGCGCTGGGCCGTCTGCGGAATTGATTTGAATGATTGCGAAACACAGGAAGAATGTCTTGATCGCGTGCGACAGTCCCTGGAGGATGAACTGGGTCGATCCGAAAATTGCCCCGTTGCGGTTCGCCTGATTTTGGAAGGAGCAACCCCTCTCCATGGACATCTCCACGAAAGGGCAACCCACTGGATGGAGGAATTCAGAGGGATTGCCGCAAGCCTGATCGAGGTCTGGCTTGAAAAGATTATCCTCCACACCCGCAAAAAAGTTGATTCCGAAGCAGTCCCTATTGACGGGTCCCCCGTATCCGTCCTCATCCAGGCGGTCGAAAACCTTAGGCAGGCCAATCCACGTCTTCTCGACATCAAACCGGAATTTGAACAGCTGCGCAGCAAACTTCCCCCCGACCTTTTGAGTGATGAAGATCCCTTCACCCTTCGTGAGGAAGAGATGGAAGCCCTCTGTGAAGACGTGAAGGAACTGTTGCTGGGAAAAATGCTGCAAAAGGAAGGGCGCCATGCGGATTAGGAGGCTCGACCTCAGGGCATTCGGCCCTTTTACAGGCCGCCTGGTGGATTTTTCCAGCGAATATCCGGACCTTCATATCCTTTACGGCCCCAATGAGGCCGGTAAGAGCAGTTGCCTCCGCGCCCTGAAATCTCTTTTTTTCGGCATCCCTTCCCGAACCAGCGACAATTTTCTTCATCCTTATGACCAGCTTCTGATCGGTGGTTCCCTTCAGAAGGAGGACGGCCACGAACTCACCTTTTTTCGCCGGAAGAAAATGCGGTCGGACCTGTTCGATCAGCAGGACCATCCACTCGATCCGGCACTGCTTGCCCCGTTCCTGCAGGGGCTGGAGCAGGAGATGTTCGAGGCACTCTACGGAATCGACCATGAGGCGCTCATTCGCGGCGGACAGGATATTCTCGACCAAAAGGGAGATGTGGGGCAGGCTATTTTTTCCGCGGGCGCGGGACTGACATCCCTGCATGCCCTTTTAGGGGAACTCGAAAAGGAAGGAGACGACCTCTTCAGGCCGCGCGCATCCACGAGGACAATTAATGAAGCCCTTTCACAATACCGGGATCTGCAGACGCAAATAAAACAGTCCCTTCTCTCCGGCAGGGAATGGCAGGAACACAGACGAGCACTCAAAAAGGCGGAGGAGGACCAGATTGCGGCCAAGGCCCTGCGCAGTGAGAAAGATCGTGAAAAGCATCATCTTGAGAGGTTGAGGAGGGCGTTGCCCAATCTCAGCCGGCACAAGATCCTGATGGAAAAGGTTGCAGGTCTTGGCAAGGTGATTGTACTGCCGAAAGATTTCAGGGAACAGCGCAGAACCCTCGAACAGAAGAAAAATGAAACAAAAAACCATCTCCAGACATCAACTTCCAGGCTTGAGCAACTCCGGAAACAAATGGAAGGGGTTTCCCCACAGCAGGATGTCCTGAATCGGGCCGGTGAGATTGAAGAAATGCAACAGCGCCTGGGGGAATACCGCAAAGCCATGAGCGACAGGCCCGGGCTGGAAGGGATGAGGATCAGCAACAAGGCCGATGCGGCGACGCTGTTGCGGCAGATTCGCCCTGATTTGTCCCTGAACCAGGCCGCGACACTGCAGCCCGGCCTTTTAAAAAAGAAAACAATCCATACCCTCAGCACCCGATATGAGGCCCTGGTGCAGCAGATCGAACAGTCGGATCGCGAAATCAAAAAGCATGAAACAGTCCTGGAGAAAATCCGGGAGGATTTTGCCCGACTGCCCTCGGGTCGTGATCATCAGGGCCTGGCTCAGGCGGTTAAGCCGGCGCAGAAGGCCGGGGATATGGATAGTGAATTGAACGAAAGAAGGCGCGCGTTGAAGACCGCCCATGAGATCCGCGGAGACGATCTGAGCCGGTTGGGCCTTTGGAACGGTCCCATGGATCAGGTGGGAAAACTGGCTGTGCCCATGCAGGAAACCATAAACCGCTTTGAAAAAGAGCGGGACGCCATCGACGAAAACCGCCGACAGCTTGAAAAGGAAAGAAGGAATTTACAGGAGGAGTTCCGTCAGATCTCGATTCGGATGCAGGAAATACGACATGCGGGAGTGGTGCCTGCCGAGAAGCATCTGTTTGAGATTCGATCCAGGCGGGATTCAGTCTGGCAAATGCTTCGACGGCAATGGGTGAATGGAGAGGATGTATCCGAAGAAGCCAGGGGGGTTTCTCAAAAGATCCAGCTGCCCGATGCCTATGAAGGGCTCGTGGATGATGCGGACCGGACGGCGGACAGGCTGCGCCGGGAGGCTGACCGTGTGCAGAAATACGCATCGTTGCGATCACAAATGGAAAACCTTGAAGAACGTCGCTCGGGAATGGACAGGGAAATGGGGAGACTGGATTCCGATCTCGCCGATGCCGACCGACGATGGCGGGAACTCTGGGCGCCCTGCAACATCATTCCATTGTCGCCGCGTGAGATGATGCAGTGGCTTTCCGGGCTTGAAAAAATCCGTTTTAAGGTCGCGGAAGCTGAAAGGGCCGGGGCGGAAATTGAGACAAAGGAAAACCTTCGGCAAACACTGGGAGACAGACTCATCAAGGAACTCCGGAATCTGGACGATCCTCAGGTTTTTGAAAAAAATGAATTAGCGCCGGTCCTTCTGCATGCTGAAACCCTTCTGGAATCCATAAAGAGCGACCAAGTCAGGCATGAGAAGCTGGAAAACAAAATCAAGGATCTCCAGGAGTCACTGGAAATCGCCCAAAATGAAAAAAAGAGGGCCGTGCGGAAACTCGACCAGTGGCGGGCAAAATGGGCGGAGGCTTTATCGCCTCTGGGGTTAGACTCCAACACCGGGCCGGATGAAGCAAACGACTTTATGGACACCCTCCAAAACTGCCTTGACAAACTGGCGGGGGTGGAAGAGCTCCGTAAACGTATTGACGGAATTGATCGCGATAATCAGGAATTCAGGAAAGATCTGGGGTA
This sequence comes from Desulfatiglandales bacterium, assembly GCA_038252125.1. Lineage (GTDB taxonomy): Bacteria > Desulfobacterota > DSM-4660 > Desulfatiglandales > Desulfatiglandaceae > DUZB01. Next base: position 14,764 of record JBBSAR010000008.1, on the reverse strand, counting down.
TCTGCTCGAGCAGGCGGCTCCCGATCTTCAACACACTGACACCGTGCAGGCCGTTTCCGAACTCCAGGCTCGTCTTAATCATGCGAGACAGGACCAGGCTGTTTTGAAACAGGTTCATGAAGAAATCGAAGTCCTTGAAAAAGAAATCCTTCAGGCGCGGATATCTCTTAACAACAGCAGAGAGCGGATGACCGCGCTTCTTGAAATGGCGGGTTGTGAAAACGAGGAAGACCTGGATGGAGCGGAGCAGCGATCCGGTGAATACATGCAGCTGAAAGAGAAGCTTACGGACCTGGAGTCTAATATGGCCCAGATTGCCGAGGGAATGCCCGTTTCCGAGCTTGAGCTGCAGGCCCGGGAGGTTGATCCTGATGGGCTCCCTGGACAGATTCAAGCACTTTCCCGTGAAATTGAAGACTGCCTTGATCCGGAACTTCAGCGTTTTACAGAGGAGATCGGCCGCCGGAAAAACGAATTGGCAAGAATGGATGGAAGCGGTCGGGCAGCGGAATTGGCGGACATATCCCAACAGGTGGCAACGAAAATTCGTCGTCTTACGGAGCGCTATATCCGGGTCACGCTCGCAATCAAAATCCTCCAGGATGTCATCGAAAAATACAGGACGGAAAACCAGGACCCCGTGCTCCGGATTGCTTCCGGATTTTTCAAGCAAATTACCATGGATTCTTTCCATGGGCTGCGCACGGATATGGACGATCAGGGCAAGGCCATCCTGATCGGCGTTCGGCCGGATGACTCCTGGACGAAGGTGGAAGGGATGAGCGTGGGCACACGCGATCAACTGTATCTGGCACTGCGCCTGGCCACTCTCCAATGGCGCCTCAGCTTCAGTGAACCGATGCCTTTCATCGTGGATGATATCCTGATCAATTTCGATGATGATCGGTCGGAAGCGACACTCAAGGCATTAGCCGAATTGGCTGAAAAGAATCAAGTGATTCTTTTTACCCATCACAGGCGGGTGGTTGAAATCGCCCGGTCTTTGGATGCCGGGAGAAAAGCATGCATCCATGAGATCTGAACCGGCGGCCGCTTTTTCGAGTGGTCGCCGATTCCCGTTATCATGGAATTTTAGAAACGATTGGCTTTCTTAATGGAAAGGAAAGGAATCTCGTCATGCCTTACAAAACAATTATTGTCGACATCGGAGATGATTTTGTCGCCGAAATAACCCTGAACCGTCCGGACAGCCTGAATACGTTCAACGTTCCTCTCGCTACGGAACTGAACCAGGCTCTTCTGGAGCTGGATGCGGACAATCGGGTACGCGTGATTATCCTGAAAGGCGCCGGAAAGGCCTTCTGCGCCGGAATCGATATCAGCGATTTCGAAGGGAAAAGCGTGATGGAGTATCGGAACTGGATAGAGTGCATGGAAACTCCGCTGGTGACCATCAGCAGACTCAGTAAACCGGTCATTGCCCAGGTCCATGGCGTTGCCGCCGCAAATGGCGCGGGTCTGGCGGCGGCTGCCGATCTTGCCGTGGCGGGTGAAAAGGCCCGCATGGGCCTTACAGCCATCAATGTGGGTCTCAACTGCATAGGACCTGTTGTCCCCGTCAGCCGTTCCGTAGGCAGGAAACGGGCACTTGAACTCCTGTTTTATGGAGACCTGATTTCGGCCCGGGAAGCCCTTGCCATGGGACTCGTGAACAAGGTGATTCCGGAGGAGGATCTAAACAGCGAAACCCGCAAGTGGGCCGCCATTCTGGCAAAGAAGAGTCCGGTAGCCCTGCAGATCGCCAAAAAGGCATTTTATGCGGCGGCGGATCTCGATTATTACAAGGCGTTCGATTATATGAACGAGGCCTTCGCCCGGCTTTGTTCCGCGGAAGATGCAAAGGAAGGAATCAACGCCTTTCTGGAAAAACGAGCTCCTGAATGGAAGGAGAAGTAAAGATCAGGGGCCGAAAGGACTGGCTCCCAATGAACATAAAAAGCGAATATCGAACAGGGAATAACGAATGTCGAAGAAAGGATTGTATGCATTCCCGCGGAGGACCGTGGGAATGAGAAAACCTGAAACCTGAAACCTCGGCTACGACAGGATCTCGACATTCTTCACGGAAAAGCGACATGAACCTCATTCATTAACGGGTATTGAGCTTAATCCCATCAGGCATAAGGAAATCCTTTCCAGAAATCCTTGTCCCGGAACTGCCAGTCTTTTTCGAATTTTTCGTCGTAGTATTCAGCAAAACGGTCAATCCATCGCCACCATGTGCTCTTTCCTTCCTGCTCGGCCTCCAGAACGTCCTCCAAATAGGTGGCAATATCGACTATTTTATCTTTGGGGACATAGAGGGCGGCCCCTTTTTTGTGGGACTGGACCGTATGCTCCGGGCTGAAAGCATGAGCGGTCAGCATGACGGACGTAATGTTTTTTCCTGTCGCAATCCGCAGCAGTTCGTATCCGTCCACCCCCATGATATCCAGAATCGCAATATCAAACTTTTCTGTTTCCAGGAGTTGTTTTGCATCTTTGAAATTGCCGGCCTTGGCAATCCGCGCAGAATCAAGCAGCTCTTCAAGAGTTTCCAGCACATCCGGTTCGTCATCTACGATCAGAATCCGTTTTCCCGACAGTAAATTTTTTCGAGACATCCCTTTAACCTCCGTGTGAAAGCGGTTTCACATCCGTCACATCACAGCATATTCTGCAGTTCCTCTCGGAGATAGGCAAGCCGATCCACATCTTCCGTTCCCAGTCCATTCGGGGTAACTTCCCCGCTGATCTTTTTTCTCAAACGTTTCAATTCTTTTTCGATATCGATAAGACTGTTCAACATCATGTTCTTCACATCGGGCACAGGCGCCTGTTCTTCAGGTTTTTCGAAGCTCATTTCTCTCGGCTTCAGGATCAGCCGTTCCTTCCATTGTGGGACATGCGCATCCAGGTGAAATTTTTCTTTCAACTTTTCAGCAAGGGTCATGCTGGCTTCCTTCTCGCCGTGAATCACGAAAACCTTGGGATTGCTCTCAAAATGGCTTGCCCACTCGAGCAAGTCCTTCTGGTCGGCGTGCGCTGAAAAGCCGCCGATAGTAAATACTTTGGCATTTACGGATACGTTCTCCCGGAAGATTTTCACCTGTCTGGCCCCATCCACAATCTGTCTGCCGGTCGTCCCTTCCGCCTGATATCCCACAATAACAATGCTTGCCCCCTCACGCCACAGATTGTGTTTTAAATGATGTTTGATCCGTCCGGCCGTACACATGCCACTCCCGGCAATGACGATGGCTGAACCTTTGTTTTCATTAATGGCAATGGAATCATTGGTGCTGGGTGTATATTTGACATTGGGCATGTTGAAGGGATCATATCCCTGATCCACAATGGCCCGTGCCTCCAAATCGTAGTATTTTTTGTTTTTCCTGAAGATCTCGGTAGCCTTGATGGCCAGCGGGCTGTCAAGGTAGATCGGCATATCCGGCAGAAAACCGCCCCTTTGAAATTCCCCCAATATGTATAGTATTTCCTGGGTCCGCTCCACTGCAAAGGCCGGAATAATCACCTTTTCGTGGTTGGAATAAGCATATTTTATGGCTTCCAGAAGTTCCTGCTTGCTGTCTTCAAAAGTGCGGTGAAACCGGTTTCCATAAGTAGACTCCAGGAAGAGATAATCCGCATCAAACACCTCATGGGGCTCTCTTACAATCAATTGATCCTTCTTCCCCAGATCCCCTGAAAAAACGATCTTGATGGCCTCATCATTTCCCTCGAACCACAGTTCCAGGATGGAAGATCCAAGGATATGGCCCGCGTTTCGAAGGCGTGCCTTGATCCCCGGTTGTATCTCCAGAATATTATCCCTCTCCACGGGATGAAGGTACTTGAGACTGGCCTCCGCATCTTCGGTCGTATAGAGAGGCGTGATCCCTCCCCTGCTCTGCCTTTTATTTTTTCTGCTTTGCCATTCCGCATCCATCTCCTGGATGTGGGCCGCATCCAGGAGCATAATCTCGCACAGTTCCGCGGTGGGTGGAGAGGTGATGATCCGACCCTGAAATCCATCATGAACCAGTTTGGGGATCTTGCCGCTGTGATCGATATGGGCGTGGGTCAAAAACAGGGTATCAATGCTTTTCGGGTCAAATCCCCAGGGATCCCAGTTTCGACTTTCCATCTGTTTTCCGCCCTGAAAAAGACCGCAGTCCACGAGGACCTTTTTCCCTTCCGAGCTTTCAATGAGATAACACGAACCGGTTACGGAACCGGCGCCGCCGAGGCAGGTGACTCTAACCATATTCTTCTCCTTTATGGATTCAGGCGCTCAGCAAAGACACATTGAACATTGCACGAAAGAGCGCTTTTATTATATAAAGAATAATCTACAAATTCTATTCGGGTGTTTGGTTCTGAAGTTCAGGGGCTCAAAAGCCGGGCTATTTCGAAGTCTACCACAATTCTTCGGCCAATACCATGGGTTTATTCGCTGTTCAAAGGGTGAAGGGAAAGCCATTTATGAGCCGATTGATGCATCGTTTTTTCGCGGGATTTCTGATGTTTCTTGTTCTTACAGGATTTTTCAACCCAGCCCTTGCTCAGGAACCGAATGCTCCATCGTCCGAGAGCCTGCAGGGGCTGGTGGATCTCATGGAAAACCCGGAAAAGAGAGAGGCCTTTGTAAAAGATCTGAAGAATCTAATTGAAACAAAAAAGACACTGGAGCAAAAGGAGGGAAAAGAAGCTGCCGGGACAGCCCGGAAAGCAGAAAAACAGTTGGTCATTGTCCGCTATGCCTTCGACCAGTTTGAAAACCTCTCTACCTATCTCAAAAGCAGTGTCACGGCAAGCATCCATGTTGCAAGCCGAATACCCCTGACTACCGGGAAGTTCAGCGCTTTCTTCAGTCGTGGGGAAAATCGGGCCCGCTTGTTCACCCTCTCCCTTGTCATCTCGGGGGCTATCTTGATCGCATTGTTCGCGGGACTGCTTCTCCGGCCCATTGTGCGGAATACAACGGAAAGGATGAGAAACTTTTCCACCCTGCTCTTCTGGGGGATTGTGCGCGTGGCCCTGACCGTCACACCCTATGCTTGCCTCTGGTTCTTCTTCAGCCTGCTCAGCAATATGTTTCCATCTTTCTCGGAAGGAACAAATCTGCTCATCCTTTTCTTTGCCCTGCTTTTTCTTTACTCCGGGGCCATAGCGGTATTCAGGATGTTGCTCTCTCCGGAGGAAAGCCGTTTTCGACTGCTTCCCGTTGAAGATGAAAACGCAAACTACCTCTCGATCTGGGCAAGAAGATTCGCTCTCTACACCTTCTTCTATATCATGGCGACGCGTTTACTCCAATGGACGGATACGGCCACCGCATTGTATCCGCAGATCCGTGCCTTTTTTCTCCTGGGATTTCCCCTCATGCTGACGATCTTCATCCTCCAGGTTGCAAGAGAAATCAGAATCAGACAACACTTTGATATCAGTGAAGACACTGAAATGAACCCCCATCCGAAAAGCTGGGCTGTTCGGCTAATCCAATATTGGCCTATTCTCGGCCTGGGCTATGTATGGGCCATATTTCTATCCACGATGTTCACTTTCCAAAGCGGTTTTCTTTACCTTTTTCATGCAACGCTTGGAACGGTCATCGCACTGGTGTTCCTTGTCCTGTTGCTGCGGTTTCTTGACTGGGTCTTCCTAAGGTTCTTTAAGGTAAATGAACGGGTAAGAAACCGCTTCCCTGGTATGGAGGAAAAGGTCAACCGGTATGTGCTGATCATTAGAAAAGGGCTTTCCATCGCCATTCTTCTGGTTGGCGCAGGCGTAATCGGAAATATCTGGGGAATTCCGGTCGCGGCATTCGTAACCTCGCAAATCGGGGGCGCCATTATCCTTCGGACCGTTGCCGTCCTCATCACATTCGGGTTTGTTCTTTTTATTATTGAAATGAGCCAGGTCATGGCCGACTATCTGCTGAAAGAAAAAAGGGTCGGTAAGAAACAAAAGAAGATCACACAGAAGCAGCAGACCCTCATCCCGGTGATTAAAACGGTCTTTCAGATCCTCACGGGGTTTGTAGGAGGCATCATTATCCTTGGACGGTTAGGGGTTGATACGGGGCCTATTCTGGCCGGGGCAGGAATCGTAGGCCTCGCCATCGGGTTCGGATCGCAGACCCTGGTGAAAGACCTCATCAACGGTCTTTTCATTCTTTTCGAGGAAAGCATCAGAGTGGGCGACTGGGCCATGGTAGATAATAAAGGGGGTATTGTTGAAACGGTCGGCCTTCGAACGGTAAAACTCCGAGATGTTCACGGGACCGTCCATGTGATCCCAAACAGTTCCATCAATACTCTGTCCAACTTCTCGAAGATCTTTTCCCGCATCCTCATGGACATTGGAGTCGCCTACAGGGAAGACGTTGACGAGGTCATGGAAATTATGAAGGAAGTGGGTGAAGATCTCTGCAAGGACGCCGATCATGGGCCGAATATCCTGGAACCCCTTGAAATATTCGGGTTGGATCGGTTTGATGATTCCGCCGTCATTATCCGGGCACGTTTCAAGACAAAACCGCTAAAACAATGGGGTGTTAAACGCGAGTTTTATCGCCGTTTGAAGAAGGTATTCGATGAGCGGGGCATCGAAATTCCCTTTCCCCACCGCACCCTGTACATGGGGGAACCCAAGGAAGGTCCGTCTCCTCCTTTGCATGTCAGGATGCAGGAAGAAAAGCAAGTGCCGAGCCCATCGGACTCACCCGGGCCCGTTGCAACCTAACAGGAGATACGCCGTGATAAGATTCCACAGTTACAGCTCAAAAAAAGCCGGGTTGCCTCCCGGCACACTCGTTCATGTGGGGGAAAAACGGACGGAGAAGGGGATCATTTCCCTCATGGATTATAGTGAAAATCACGTGGAGGAAAAAAATGACGTGACCGTGGAAGAATGCCTTCCTTTCAAAATCCTGCCGACCGTCACATGGGTGAATGTAACAGGGATACATGAACTGCACATTGTTGAAGCATTTGGCAAAGCCTTTGATATCCATCCCCTGGTCCTGGAAGACATTGTTCATACGGGACAACGCCCCAAGATGGAAGACCTTGGAGAACATCTCTTTGTCGTCCTGAAAATGCTCAAACAGGAAAAGGATGAAGACGATTTCGAAGCGGAACAGGTCAGTCTGATCATCGGATCGAGCTTTGTCCTGTCTTTCCAGGAAGAGGGCGGAGATGTATTTGATGCCGTCCGCGAAAGAATCAGAAAGGGAAAAGGCAGGATTAGAAAATCGGGTAGCGACTACCTGGCCTATTCCCTGCTCGATGCCATTGTAGACAACTACTTCCTTGTTCTTGAAAATATAGGAGAAAAAATAGAAGACCTTCAGGAAGAGGTGTTGGAAGAACCGGATCCTGGCAGCTTGAAGACCATACAGGATACCAAAAGGGAGATGATCTTCCTCAGAAAATCCGTTTGGCCCTTGCGGGAAACCATCAGCGGCCTGATCAGAGCGGAATCGCCGATCATCAGTGAAACCATAGGCCCCTATTTAGGCGACGTGTACGACCACACCATTCAGGTCATCGATACCATCGAAACCTATCGCGACATCCTTTCGGGAACCCTGGACATCTACCTGTCGAGCTTGAGCAACAAGATGAACGAGGTGATGAAGGTCTTGACGATTATTGCCACCATATTCATTCCACTGACCTTCATTGCCGGCGTTTACGGCATGAATTTCGAGTACATGCCCGAACTGCATTGGCGGTGGGGATACCTTGGGGCGTGGATCGTATTTTTGGTGCTGGGCATCCTGATGCTTATCGGTTTCCGGCGCAAGAAATGGTTGTAAAGAAAAAAATTATTAATGGCCGGTAAAGGCTTCGTACCTCCCCGGGAAATAGTTCTTCTCCCTGCTCCCGAGACGGTGGCCCGCCAGAACGGATCGATCCGCATAGTTGAGGAGAAGAAGCATCAGCTCCCGCCCCCGCAGTGGTCCCACGCAACCCCCTGCAGCGTGTATTTCGTCAAAGGCTTTCACCGCATCCCGTCTTGCACGGCCCCCCGCAACGGTCACCGGCACCGGTTCCCCTGAATGAATGAGGGTGGACCCGCAGGGAGTTGAGTGATCGGCGGTCACCGCTACAATCAGGTCGTCCCTGCCCTCCACGGCGTCGACCAGTTCATTCAGGCCGCGATCCAGGCTGGACAGGACGGTTTTTTTCAAAACAGGATCCCCCTTGTGACCGGCTTCGTCCGGAACCTTTGTGTGGACATGAAAAAAATCGTGCTCGTGATCCGCAAGGGCAATCCGAATACGTTCCCGCAGATCTCGGCCCGGATCAGAGCTATCCTTTTGCCTGTTGAAAGTCAGACCGAGCTCGTGGGCCAGTCCCGCATAAATGGATCCTGAAGCGATAAGCATCCCCCGCAAACCCCAGAGCTCTTCAAAAGGCGGCTGAACAATCCTTCTGCCACAGCGCTGCGTAGCCAGAAAGTTCGCCCACCGGCCGCCCATCGCATCCCGCGCATCCCGTCCCAGCCTGCACTGCTCCTCTTCAAGCACTTTGTGACAATGCGAAAGGTAGGCGTTCACGGCACGAGCCGTCCTTTCGGCCTGTTCCGGTTCGGGGTTTCCGAAAAGGGGTTTGACCCTGGCCATGTCATACCCTGTAATCATGGGGTCCGAATCCGATATAAATGGGGACACATCACCACTCATCACCAGAATGCCGTCGTTGTGGTCCGTGCGATGGAGGCGAAATTCGATGCCATGGAATGACACTGGCTTAATGGCTGCGTACAGGGCGGAGATCTCCTCCTCACTTTCCTGAATACCCTTCCGGATCATGGTTAAAACGGGGGTTGGGCCGCGAAAATCGACCCCTGAAAGGTGGGCCAGTGAAACAAGATCTCCATCATCAAAGGGGACCCCGTACCCTACGGCTTCCAGGAGTCCTCTTCCGGGAAAATCATGGAGCCCATACCCGAAAAGGACGAAATGAGCCGTCTCGCTCGGTAGGCACTGCCCGATTGTGGTTGCATGGAAAAGGCCGCTTCCCCCAAGGGCAGCCAGCCGGTCCAGATTGGGCGTGTCGGCAGCCTGAAGGGGCGTTCGATTTCCCAATATCGGATAAGACCGATCACCGGCTCCATCAAGGAGAACCATGATGATTTTCATACGCCATAACCTCAGTTGAAATCCGCTACCCGATTGAGGTATTCGTCTATGATCCGCTTTGTCTGCAACAATCCCGCGGGCTCCTTGATTTCGATAACCCACCAGGAGCAGCCGATATTCTCCAGGAGCGAAAGGCGGTCCACAATCTCATCCAGCCTTTCGGGAGGAACATGCCCGGACCCCGGAACCTCTTTGTGGTAAACATGGGCATTAAAGACACGATCGCCATGGGGACTTACAAAATCTTCTATGCCATACTGCTGGCTGCTGACCGATTCACACACATACGCGTGTCCGATATCCAGCGTCACTCCGGCACTGCTCCTGCGGATCAGCTTTTCAAACAGGTTCGGCTTGCTTGTCCAGCCCCATGCCAGATTTTCCAGACATACCTTAACGCCGTAATCAGCACCGAACTGGACCAATCGCCTGAGGTTGCCCACGGCAGCGTCCCAGGACAGCGATTCCGTGGAAACCTGGCCAAGACCGATATGAATGGAAAGAAACCTTCCCCCTGCACGTGCAAGGAGGCGTATAATTCTCTGGAAGACAACAGCGGCCTCTTTGGTCTGTTCCGGATCATCGTGTCCCAGATCGATACGGTAAAAAGGGCAGTGATAACGCACTTCGAAGGGGCTCAGGCGCGACTGATCTTTTATCCATCTGGATTCCTCAAGGGGCGTGGTGGGGAGATTCTCCAGGTCGAATGACCAATCAATGCCCTGGAATCCGTTTTCTCTTGCAAAGGCCTTCAATGGCTCCAGTTCTTCAAACAAATTGCACATCACAACTTTTGGTTTCATGTGAACAAACGCCTATTGCTTTTCATTAGCTCGAAGCTCAAGGCGAAAACGCTCTGCCTTTGACATTTCAGCTTTGATCGTTGATGTTTGGACTCGCAGGAGATCGGAGGCCACCTGCAGGTGATCCGGTATCCGCCCTTCCACATAGGCCTTTATTATATTTCTCGATACGGGAAGCGCGAATTCTTTCACATAGGCGCGGATGTGAGGCTCGGCAATATCCACATTTCCATCGACTTTACGGTAATTCCCAGAGAGAACACACCCCAACTGTTCTTTGTCCTGCGCCCAGCGCGACCCTATGATTTCTTCTACTTCTTCTCCCTTTTCAATTCGTCTTAACGGAAGGATAAGCGGAACATGGAATTCCGCAAACAGGGCTTCGTACCCGTCCAGGGCGGCGCCGGTCTGGTTAACTTTTACAGCGCCATCGTGCTTCTCTCTCTCCCCTGCTATGACGGGGACCTTTCCAAGAAGGCAAGAAAGGGGAATCCGAGCGGCATGCAGATAGAAATGGCAACCGATACATGGCGTGAAAAATCGGTAAAGGGATATGAGCTCAGTCATAAATCGTCCATTCAGAGCCTGCCAGAACCGGGCTGAGCCAAACACCATAAGCTCGTGAACCCGTATTTCCGGCAACCTCCTGGAAAGCCGGCCGACGGCCTCCGACACGCTTTGCCAGCTCCCGAACTCTGTTCCCGTATAGACATAGGTGGGGATAAAATCCGTATATCTCCCTGTCTCGGCCGCACGAATGGCTGCCGCAACACTGTCTCTTCCAGCCATTTCCACGATGGCCAGTCCCGGGATTCCCTTGTAATCCCGGATTTGTGCAGCGGAAAGAAGCCATTGAGGAAAATCAACAACACACTCTCGTTTCTCGAGGTAGGCCTCTTTCAACATGGTATCATATGCGGGCATGGCTTGTTCTCACGGGATAATGGCCACAACAACCGCGCGACCCGTAAAGAGGAACGGAGGTCTTTTCACACAAGAGTGGATTTTCCCCAAAGAGAAGGATGCACCAATCACTCCCCCTTTCCCTTACGCGATTTTACCGTATCATTGGTTGAAGCGTGCCGCAACAACCGTTGCTTCACTTTGAAAAGTTTGGGGCTCAAACTGACGTGATATGTATGGGGATTGCTGAACCTCTTATAGGCAGGATCCAGTTCTTCCAGATTCTTGAGGGTGTTGGCCCTGATTCCATGGATATCCGGACTTTCGTAAACCAGTTTTCCTTTCCTGAATATAGGAATCATGAGTTCCACCCCCTTGAAACTTCGAGGGTAGGTTTTGGAAACGTGGGGGAATATGGGGTGACATACCCCGAAAGAGCGCCCTTTGGGAATCCGCTCATCATCGAGAAAAACCACGTCCCCTCTCATGCGACCGCTGCGATCATACATCCTCACGGTCTTCTTCAAACCCGGATTGGTAATTTTATCTTGATTGTCCGACCGTTTTATTTTGGGGATCATACGTTCTCCCCCATCATCCAGGGCGGTCAGTTTATACACCCCCCCAAGGGCGGGACAGGAGAAAGAAGTGACCAGTCTCGTCCCCACACCCCAGCTGTCTACACGGGCCCCCTGTCTCTTCAGGCTTTCTATGATCCACTCATCCAAGTCGCTGGAGGCAACGATCATCGCGTCCTTGAAACCGGCTTCATCCAGTAGATTGCGGGCCTCCTTGCTCAGGTAAGCCAGATCGCCGCTGTCCAGGCGGATTCCCCAAAGATCGTTTCCGTTCTCCCTCAACTCCCTTCCCACTTGAATGGCATGGGGGATCCCACTGCGCAAGGTGTCGTAGGTATCCACGAGAAGCAGGCAGGCCCGGGGATACACACTGGCGTAGGCGCGAAATGCCTCCAGCTCACTGGGGAAACTCTCCACCCAGGAATGGGCGTGGGTCCCACGAACCGGTATGCCGTACAGACGACCGGCGAGGACATTTGACGTGGCATCCACACCACCGATGTAGGACGCACGTGATGCCATCAGAGCCCCGTCCGGACCTTGCGCCCTTCTCAAACCGAAATCAGTTACGTTATCCCCGTTTGCGGCCCATCTTACCCTGGCCGCTTTGGTTGCAATAAGGGTCTGAAAATTCATGATATTGAGAAGAGTCGTTTCAATGAGCTGCGCCTCGGGCAGGGGCGCCGTCACACGAATCAAGGGTTCATGGGGAAAAACCACCGTACCTTCCGGTATGGCCGACAGATCGCCACGAAAGGTAAAATCTTCAAAATAGTCAAGAGCATCTCTGTCAAAAATCCCCAGTCCCTCCAAATAGGACAGGTCCGTTTTATTGAATCTGAGTTTTCGGAGGTAATCGATAACATCAGCCAGTCCTGCAAGAACACAGTAGCCGCCATCATCGGGAATCCGCCGGAAAAAGTAATCGAAGTTGACCCATTGGTCTTTTTTTCCCTTCCGAACATATCCTCCCACCATGGTCAGCTGATAAAGATCCGTCAGCAACGCCCATTTTGACCACATGATCTGTATTCCTTTTCTGGATAAAGGCGGTTAAAAACCATAAAAAAAGGGGTTGGACCCGCATGCAGGTCCAACCCCGACCGTCCATTTAATATAAGCTCAACAGTCTGATGGTTCCCCTCATCAGATCATGAACAGTAAGACGGCACGTCTGTTCATTGCCCTGCCCACCTTGGTAGCGTTCGTATCGGCAGGCCTGTCCTCGCCGTATCCTATGACGGAAATTCTGTCTGCCTCCACTCCTTTACGTACAAGATAGGCCTTCACCGCTTTCGCTCGCCTGATGGAAAGCCCCATATTGTATTCCGGCGTTCCTATGGAATCCGTGTTTCCGGAAATCGTCATTTTCAGGGAAGGATTGTTTTGCATCACCACTGCTACAGCATCCAGTGCAGGGTTGAATTCCGGTTTGATTTTAGATTTATCAAAATCGAAATAGACTTTATCCACCACATAGCATCCTCGGGCATCCACTACCGCGCCTTTAGGAGTATTCGGACACTGGTCAATGTCGTCCGGGACACCGTCTCCGTCGCTATCCCCGGGACCGGGTACGGGTTTCACCACCACGACCTCTTCAACAACTTTCATTTCCACCTTTTCCAGGAATACATCCGTCACAAATGCGGCCATACCATCACTGGACATAATCTCGTCGCCTTTTACGGCAAAACCGCATCCGCCGGCTTCGACAATTTTACCAAGAATTTTGGCTCCTTCCTTGTCGTCTCCAATCTGTACCACATAAATGCAGAGCCTGTCGCCATACTCACCCTTCATCTTCTTGGCCGCCGCCACAGCTGCATCGTAGTTCATAGTCTCTTTCACCCCGTCACTGACAATAATCAGTGCGGTCTGCCCCTGCACATTCTTCATGTTCTCGGAAGCCAGATTAATGGCGGAATCGAGAGGGCTCAGACCTCGGGCACGTTCAGCACTGGCCAACCCGCTTGCAAACCCATCCTTTGAATAGGCAGTAGGCCCATACACAGCCTTAGAGGTTGCGTATTGGTCTGTAAACGTTTTCATTCTTCCGAATGTCTCCAACCCGCCGGTCAGAGGCATATTCGGCAATGTCTGGTTCATGCGCGTCAGCAATTCATCAGCCATTTGCGTCTTCACATGCCCCTTGTACATTTCAGCCATGGAGCCCGACTTGTCCAGGATCACCATAAAAGCGTTCGTTTTCTGTTTAAACTGTCCCGCCTGCAACGCTGCGTTCAAATCCACCGGTTGAAACGACTCCATGGTCTGTTTAGCAACAGGCTTTTGACCGGCGCAGCCCATTACGAAAAGACCAAGCGATGCAATCAACATACTTCTAAAACAAATCTTTCTCATACCCTTCCCTCCTAAAAAAAAGTTAATCACAATCCCCCGTCTGTAAATCTACATGACGCAACTCTTATTCCATTTTTTAATTCTATAATCCACAGGCCCCCTTTGCAAGAGGAACACGTGAAATTTTATAATTATCTTGGCAAATAGGCAAAAAAATTTCCTTATGATTTCATGATATCACCTTTAAGAATGGCGTTCAAGTAGCACGCAGCCTTTTTTTGCATAAAACAACCCGAAAAACCGTTTCCAAATATGCCCGTTCCGAAATAGATTGGCGTACGCCGCTCCGGTGACAGGACTCCATAACAGGGGGTTGCTATTCAAGAAAATATACTCCGTAAGGTTCAACACTGCCTTCAAACAAAAAGTTGCGGATGCGATCGGTTTTCCCCTGGTATTGATTTAGAGCAACGGTATCGCCGCTGACGTTCACCACGGCTATTATCTTCCTGTTCCGGTGCGGCCTTTCCATGATAAACAATCTCTGATCCGATGGCAGGATAGTTCTTTTCACGGAATGGCGGAATGCCGGAATTTCTTTTCTCACGTTCAGAAGATGAATAAAATGTGCCAGTACGCGATATCTCAAAGATCCGGGGCTGGATAACTCGCCAAAGAGCTTTTCGGCCGACAGGGTTTCCCTGTTGATCATGCGGTTTATTCCAGTTTTTTCTACCCCCTTCACGTCATTTCTTGAACCCAGAAGAGCATGGATATAGATGCCTGGAATCCCTTTGTCCGCAAGCATGATAGAACACGCAGCCATGAAACGATTTACATCGGTCTCTTCATTAGAATCGAGTGGCTCATTGATGGCATCATAGTACGTAATGTTCAATTCATAGGGTATGCTCCCTTGATCGGTGGACTTGTAAGATATCAGCCCTCCATGCGCCACAATCGTTTCGAGAAGTGCCTCAAAACGCGATTGCGGAAGGATCTCCTTTGCGCTTAACAGCCCT
>JBBSAR010000007.1:0-24313 GCA_038252125.1 Desulfatiglandales bacterium | reverse complement strand
TTTCGGCCATTTCGTTCTCCTCCTAAAATAACGTTATCTCCGATAGAAAAATCTATGTAATTTCGACTCAAGTGTTGACGTTGTCTGTTTTTAAAGCAAGGTATGTGCCATAATAAGGAATAAGGCTGGTTTTATTGTATAATATATTGAAATATAAGTAATTAATTTGCATGGTACGGGTTGAAATAGCCGCATTATCTGAAAAGGAGATCTGTCGAATTTATCGGCAATCTCTTGGAAGAACGGCGTGCGCCATGTAATAACATATTGAAATTAAATGTATTTATTGTATGGTGTCGAGGAAATAGCCGGGGTGCCGAAAATTTCAGCACTCCTCGGAGGCAGGAACGTCGTGTTTGTGTGCGTGCCACAGGAACAGCTCGGCACAGGTGGGGCAGAAAAAATCCATTTTGAGGTCTGTGTCGGAAATCCGGGTGGACGAAAACATCACGCATCTTTTTGATCTGCAATGGGTCAGACCATAGCTGTGTCCCAGTTCATGGAGCGCCGTCTTTTTGATGCGATCCAGGAAAAGCGCTTCATCGGGAGGGGCGTCATAGAACAGGGGATGCAGCCGGTATTGGGAAATGACCGTGCATTCTCCGCCCACCTGGGCAAGACCGAAAACATACTTCAATATGGGGACATACAGGTCTACATCGGTAACCGCTATGATTTTGCCGGAACCTTTCCACCGGTCAAGATACTCAAGTATCCGTTTGGCATCGTACTGCTTTCTTCTTTCACTATAGGCGTAGACGGGAGATTGGAGATCGGGCAGTATTTCGCACGGTAGACCGGTTCGCGTAAAGAGGAAGAGCGCGATCTGTTCAGTAACAAAATGTTCCACTTTGCCGAGAGGGCATATGCTGATGCGACTGGGGACGGGAATGGGGATCAGCTCCTTTTCAGGCCATACCGGTCTATCTTGTTGTACAGGGTCTGGCGATCGATATCCAGCTCCCGCGAGGCCCTGCTGATATTCCAGTCGGTGTCTTCGAGAATCCTCACAATGTGCAGTTTTTCCATCTGTTTCAGCGAAGAAGGAAGTTTCTGCTCTTCCTTCCTCCTTTGGTCGAAAGGCAAATCTTCCGCGGTAATCTCTCCTCCGAATCCGATCACCAATGCCCTTTCAATAACATTTTCCAGTTCCCTGACGTTTCCCGGCCAGTCATAATCGATCAGCAGCTTCATGGCTGAGGGCGCAATCCCGACTTCCTCTCGATTCATTTCAATACAGTATTTTTTGATGGCCGCCTTCGCCAGAAGTGGGATGTCCTCACTTCGTTCCCGCAAAGGCGGGAGGTGAATGGATATAACGTTCAGGCGGTAGAAGAGGTCCTTTCGAAATCTTTCCTCACGGATCGCCTTTTCAAGATCACGATTGGTGGCGGCCAGGATCCGGACATCTACCTTTATGGTCTGTTCGCTGCCAAGACGATTGATCTCCCTCTGCTGGAGCACTCGCAGTAGATTCACCTGGGTCTTCAGGCTGATGTCTCCTATTTCATCCAGAAAAAGGGTGCCTTTATGCGCCATTTCAAATCGTCCCCTTTTGGTATGTTCTGCTCCGGTAAAAGCCCCTTTTTCATAACCAAACAGCTCGCTTTCAAGGAGGGAATCCGGCAATGCCCCACAACTTACCGCAATAAAAGGCATGTAACAGCGCTGACTGTTTGCATGGATGGCGCTGGCGATGAGCTCTTTTCCCGTACCGCTCTCACCCGTGATCAGCACGGTGGAATCCGTGGGCGCGATTCGGGAGATGAGGTCAAAGATCTCGTTCATGGCATTGCTTTTTCCGATGATTTCTTGGAACTGGTCCCTCTCTTCCAGCTTTTTCCGAAGGAGGACGTTCTCTAAAACGAGTTCTTTATGGGATATGATTCTCTTGATGAGCAGTTCCACTTCATCAGGATCAAAAGGTTTCACCAGATAATCAAAGGCGCCCAGTTTCATGGCCTGAACGGCGGTATCCACCGTGGCATAGGCCGTCATCATGAGGACTTCGATCTCAGGGTTTATCTCCTTTACGTTTTTCAGGGTCTCTATCCCATCCATACCGGGCATCTTGAGATCAAGAAGAAGAACATCCCAGGGATGTTTGCCGACCATCTCGATGGCTTCGGCGCCGCCCGCCGCCTGTCCCACCTGGTAACCGTCTTCGCTCAACCAATCCTTCAGGCTTTCCCGCATGGCGGCTTCGTCATCAACCACGAGAATTCTGGGCATTTTCGTCATTGTGGTTTCCCCTCATAGAAAAAATGGTGAAAGATGTACCGCATCCCGTTACGGTTAAAAGTTCAAGTGCCGAGATCTCCGTCTCCCCGCCCGGTGTTCTTGGGCAGGTAAACCCTGAAGGTTGTGCCACGGTCCACCTTGCTTTCCACCTCAATTCTCCCTCTGTGTTCCGCGATGATGCCGTAGGTTACCGAAAGTCCCAATCCGACCCCTTTCCCTTCTTCTTTCGTAGAAAAAAAAGGCTCGAATATGTCTTTCAACTCTTCCTGTGAAATGCCGTGCCCCGAATCCGAAATGGCTAATTCCAGAAATCCGTTCTTTCCTGAATCCGCTGTTGCTAAGCTCAATGTCCCTCCGTCCTTCATGGCATCCGAGGCATTAATAAAGAGGTTCAGCAACGCCTGCTGTATCTGTTTGAAGTCGCATACAACGTCCGGGGTGCCTTCGGCGATATCTTTCTCGACGGTTATCCCTTTCATTTCCAGATCGTGGGCAATCAGGAGGAGCGTTTTGTCAATGATTTCCTCTATGCTTCGGATTTCAAATTTCATTCTGGACTGCCTGGAAAAAGCGAGAAGATTTTTTACAATTTCACCGCATCTTGAGGTTTCATCCTCTATGGTCTTGAGATATTTCTTTATGTCATCGAACCGCTCGGGAGTGAACCGCCCGAGAGTGATCAGTTTGGTCATTAGCCGGGCGTAAGTCAGTACCGCGGCCAGGGGGTTATTGATTTCATGGGCGATCGAAGCGGAAAGTTTTCCGAGGGAGGCCAGTTTTTCGGCTCGAATCACCTGTTCCTGTGCTTCTTTGAGGTCTTGATAAGCGGTTTTGATGCTTTTGTAAAGGTCCGCATTGCTCACGGCGACGCCTATCTGGTTGCAGATGGCGTTCAGAAAATCAATGTATTCATCTGTAAATTCAGAAGAAGGGTGGTTCGATACGGCAATGACTCCTACCGTTTCTCCTCTGGAAATGAGAGGAAGATAAATAGTGGAGTGAAGCTGTTCCTCAACAAAAAAATCCACATAAGGGTCTTCCAATCTTGAAAAGTTATCGACCACCGTGGTTTCACCGGTCAACGCCGTCTTTCCAAGAAGACCGTCTCCCACCTTGCGATGCCTCATGTGAGGTTTTCCAATGAATTTAGCGGAAAGACCGTTGTAGGCTACGAGGTCTAGTGTTTCTTTTTTGTCATCCAGCAGGTAAATTCTAAAACTGTCTGCCTCAAGAATTTCAAGCATCTTATTTGTTGTTATGTTCAGCACATCATTGAGGTCAAGCGTGCTGTTCACCGCCGTGGCGATAGCATTTAAAATAGAAAGCCGGGCGTTCTGTTCTTCTATTTTCCGCTGCGTTCGTTTACTTCTTGTGATATCTCGGATGATCAGAACATATCCGGTAATTTTCTTTACGATGTCAAGGATCACATTGGAGGTGATCAGGGCATCGAAGACATTCCCGCCTTTTCCGATAAGGCGGGTTTCAAACTCCAGAACAAAGCCTTCCCTGAAGATGGTTTTCTGAAATCGGTAGAGGTCTTCTGCGTTTTCAAACAGCTCCTGCGCGGACCCCAGGGAAAGAAGTTTCTGTTTGTTCCTGTATCCCAGGATATTCACGCCGGCCTGGTTGATTTCCAGAATATTTCCTTTCGGGTCCGTCAAAACAATGGCATCCAGGGATCGCTCAAAAATGGTTCGATATAATTCCTCGGATTTTTCAAGCTGCTTAAGCCTTTTAGTGATGACTGCCTCAATGCTCCCGGATACCCGGTTCAGTTCATCGTGAATCCTGTTTTTTTCCGTAATATCAGTGGCGGTTTCAAGTACATATGCAATTTTCCCCCGGTCATCTCGAACGGGGGTCGTCTTCACATTTACCGTGATGACTTCTCCGTCATTTCTGACCACGGTTTCTTCCCGTGAATGCACCAGCCCGTCGAGAAAGGATTTCTCCACAGGGCAGTCGGAACATTCTATGTCCACATCTTTCCATGCCTTGTAGCATTTGCTTCCGGGACCGGCCCCGAACCGGTTTTTGAAGAGGTCATTGGACATGATGATTTGGTGGTTCCTGTTGATGGCGATGACGTAATCGGCAACGCTGTCAAAAAGGCTCCGAAAATCCGATTCACTCATAAATATGCCGGTGCTCATTGGGGCAACCCCTTATCCCGATGTTTACATTATAGCGTTATATCCCCGGAGCTCCCTTTGCATGCGATACAAATGCTGTATGGTTTTCGGGGGTCTATCTTCAAGTTTCAACCGGTTGAGGATAGGAATTAAATCACAAAAAAAATGGTCTATCAAGAGGGTTCATGTTTGTGCGGCAATTCTAATGCCAATCTCAACTATGGGGGACCTTCTCTTCATCGATAGATTTCTGCTATAAACGTGTCTGTCTTATCTGCATTTATTTTCGGACCCCGTCTTAAGGCATCATTCCGATACCGGGAGCAGTATCCGCAGAAATCGAGCACGATCTCATCCAGATTCCGCGGGTTTCCGGCAAAGTGCATGAGGCACTTCGGATCGGAACAATGCACCAGATTAAATAGATGCCCCAGTTCATGCAGCGCTACCTTGGTCAACCGTTCAAGAACCTTTGACATCGATGGAACGTTTCCCGTGGATTCCCCTTTCAACCGATACATGGAGGCCAGGGCAAACCTGCCGCCCTCTTGTGCCTCTCCAAGAACATGGGTGAAGATCGGAATGAACAGATCCACGCCGAGAATGGCAATGACCTTGAAATGCCCTTCAAACGGCATGCTTTTTAATGCTTTGATAATAAGTCCCGCGTCGTATTGCCTGCGCCTGTTATCAAAGGTGTCCGCGGGAATTTTCACAGGTGGAAGGATGTGACCGGGGTGATGGAAGTAGGTGGGGATATGCCTCGCTACAGACTGTGCGGCGGCATCAGGAATAACTCCGAGAGGCAAGACCGCAATACACCCCTTTCTTGAATTCATGGCAGAATAGTTTCCGCTGTATGGTTCATTACGTTCTTTTCAACTGATACCGTTTGATCATTTTGTGCAGGGTGACCCGATTGATCCCTAATGTTTCCGCTGAACGGGTCACATTCCAGTCATTCTCCTCGAGGATTTTCCGGATGTAGTCTCTCTCCCTCTCTTTCAGCGTCTTTGCGTTGCTTGTTTCAGTGGGAAAGGATTGCAGAAAGGAGAAATCTTGAATCCCGAGGCTTCTCTTCTTCGAAAGAACAACAGCCCGTTCAATGGCATTTTCCAGCTCCCGCACGTTTCCAGGCCAATCATGTCTATTGAGAAATTCCAAGGCCTCAGGGGTAATGTGATCTACGCGCCTGTTGGTTTCCTTGCTGTATTTTTCAAGAAAATGTGCCACCAGCAGGGGAATATCCTCCTTCCTTTTTCGCAGAGGGGGAATCTTGAGCGTAATCACATTGATCCTATAAAAAAAATCTTCACGAAAACGACCCGCGGAGACCTCCGCCATAAGATCTCTCCTGGTGGAGGAAATCAATCTGAAATCTACATCAATGGTCGTTCTTTCCCCTAATCTAAAAATCTTTCTTTCCTCCAGAACCCTCAGCAAATCAACCTGCATTTTCTGACTGATCTCCCCGATTTCATCAAGGAAGAGTGTCCCTCCCGAGGCCACCTCCAGGAAACCTTTTCGCGCGCGGTCCGCCCCCGTGAAAGCGCCTTTCTGATGCCCGAAAAGTTCACTTTCCAGGAGCGTGTCGGGAAGGGCGCCGCAGTTCATGGCAATGAATGGTCCTTTGCATCTATGGCTCTTGGCATGAACCGCCTTTGCTACCAATTCCTTCCCTGTCCCCGTTTCTCCCGTTATGAGTATGGAAGAGTCGCTTTGCGCTATCTCCGGAATAAGGTCAAAAAGATCCTGCATGGGGCGGGATTGCCCAATAATATTATCAAAGCGGGTGATTTCATCCAGAATCCCTTTCATGTAGCGGTATTTGGAGGTCAGTTCCATTTGGATGATGGTCTTCTCCATCACAAGAGCGAGTTGATCCGGCCTGAACGGTTTCAGGAGATAATCGTTGGCGCCCATCTTCATGGCGTGTACGGCGGATTCTATGGAACCGTAAGCGGTAATAAGGATCACAATCGTATCGGGATAGGTTTCTTTGACTCTTTTTAATACCTCGAGGCCATCCATGTGCGGCATCTTGATGTCCACGAAAAGGACGTCAAAGGGGGTCTTTTCCAGCTGTTTCAGGGCGACCGGCCCGGAGGCGGCCGTTTCAACTGCATGACCGGCTCTTTCAAACCAGTGGTACAGGGATTCCCGGACAATTCTTTCATCATCCACCACCATGATTCTCATTTTACGGTCCAAGGTTTTCCTCCGGCAAGTCCCCGCGTTTCATATCCTCGGGAAACATAAAACGATTTTGCTGCCACTATTTATCTTGCTTTCGATTTGAATGGCGCCTTCAAGTCCCTTCACAACGCCATAGACGATGGAAAGTCCGAGTCCCGTTCCTTTTCCCTCCGCCTTCGTTGTAAAAAAGGGATCGAAAACATGGTCCATGTGCTTTTCCTCGATGCCGCAACCGGTATCTAGAAAAGTAACTCTGGCGCATCCATTGTCAGGATCCACATCGGAGATTACGGACAAATGTCCTCCATCGGGCATGGCGTCTATGGCGTTGAAAATCAGGTTCAAAAAACACTGCTGCAATTCATTGACGTCCCCCCTTACCATTAAGAGAGGTTCTGAATAGACTATCTCGAGGTCTATTCCCTGCAACTGAATTCTGTGCCGGGTCAATTCAATGACGGATTTGATGATTACGTTCAGATCCAGGTCTCTGGTTTCCATGGACGATTCCCGGGAAAAAGAGAGCAGGCCGGAGATGATTTTTCCACAACGTTCCAGTTCACTGCTCATGAGTTCGAGAAATTGTTTGAATTGCGCCAGGTCTTTTGGGGAAGGATCGCCTTCGTTCAGGATGGTTCGCATGAGATCCGCAAAGGTCAGCAAACCTTGAATGGGGTTGTTGATTTCGTGCACACAACTTGCCGACAGTTGGCCAAGGGATATCATCCTGTCTTCCTGAACCAGCTTTCCCAGGCCGGTTTTGAGATCCTGAAGCCGCCTTTCCCAGCGTGGAGACAGTTCATCCGTAATATCCCTCCAGATCTCGATTACCCTTACCAGTTCTCCCCGGTCGTTGTGAACCGGATAGGTCTCAAGGTCGCAAAATGTGGCGTTTCCCGAATCGGTCGCATGCTCGTGGATGGCATGCGCACTTTCTCCTGTTTTCAAGGTCTGCATCATGGGGCAGGTTACATCGGAATCCCACTCCGAGCAAGGAGAAGAAAACCCATGGGTGATTTCATAACAGTGCTTTCCCACGACCTCGTTTCGAATTTTCTGTACGGCCTGCAAATAGGCTTCGGAAGCCTCCAAAATCGTGAAATCAGGGGAGAGTAGCACGATTCGTTCGTTGCCGTGCTGAAGAAGAAACTCCGAGACCATCCGCACATGGGAAACTTCCTGTTCCTTTTCTTTTGATCGGACATGCATCCGGATAAACCAGATGATAATTCGGGCCAGATCGTGACCCATTACCCACAGACCCCGGGGCCTTTTTCTGGTGACTTCCAGTAGAACGTTTTCGTCATTCGTCAGTTCGACGAAACCGTCCAGATTGGGAATGGTAAAAAGATCGCTGAAGGTGCCGGTCGTAAAAATCCCAAGTTTTTCCGCAAAGCGGAGTCCTTCGGCATCGGGGTCGGGGTCCGATACACCCAGTATTTCAAGGGCTATTTCAGGAAGCGGCGGAATATGTTGAAGAAGTTCCAGGAGGGACTTACAAACCTTTCCACCTCCAACGATGGCCAGCTTCAGACTCGGTTGCTCAAAATCATCCCCGAACAGCTTGCGACCCAATTCCATGGCAACCCCCTTTTGCGTGCTCCGGCCATCTTCAGATGGTTCCAACCGGAATTCTGATTTTTACTATAGCCGGGAAGGAGGCCCCGGGTCAAGCGGTCATACGGCCCTTCTTCAGACCCGGTCGATCATCGCCATGATCTGGGCATCATCAAAACCCTTCAGGCGGATAGCACCGCTTCGGCACGAAGCGATACACAATCCGCAGCCCTTGCAGAGAACGGGATTGATCGTTGCTGTTCCGTTATCGCCGAAGGAGGGCGCGTTGAAAGGACAGATACTTACGCAGATGCCGCAATGACAGCACCACGCGGGGGTGATTTCCGCCACCGTGCCGCTGATGGTCACCTCGCCGGCCGCCAGGAGACCGGTCGCACGTCCGGCCGCCGCCAGGGCCTGGGCAATGCTTTCATCGACGGGTTTGGGATAATGGGCCAGGCCACATAGAAAAACCCCGTCACTGGCAAAATCCACCGGCCGCAGTTTGGCATGGGCCTCGATAAAAAAGCCCTTTTCGTTGACTGGAACTTTGAAAAATCCAGCCAGCTTTTCCTGTTTTTCCGGCACAATTGCCGAGGCCAGGGTGAGAAGATCCGCTTCGATGATGAGGGGCCTTTCTAAAATAAGGTCCCATACTTTGATGATAAGCGCATCGTCTCTCGCGGTGACCTCCGGCTTGTGAATCAGATCGTAACGAATGAAAACAATCCCTTTTTTTCGCGCTTCATGATAGAGCCCTTCCCGTTCGCCGTATGTCCTCAGATCGCGGTACAGAACCACAATATCCATGTCCGGATTTCGGTGTTTCAGTTCCAAGGCGCTTACCATGGTATGTGTGCAGCATACGCGACTGCAGTAGGGATGATCGGGTTCGCGTGATCCCACGCATTGTATGAAAACGGTTGTGTTTAATTTTTGCATGTTTAGATCGTTTTCGATAAACAGTCTGTCCAACTCAAGGTGGGTGAGTACCCTCTTATCCTGTCCGTAGAGATATTCCACCGGCCTGTATTCCGATCCTCCAGTCGCCACAATGGCCACTCCGTGATCCAGGGCAATGGCTTTTTCTTTATGGGGAGTCAGGATCGAATGAAATTGTCCCACAAAGCCTTCCACATGCGTCAGTTCCGTGGAACAATGCAGATGGATGCGAGGATTTTCCGTAACACATTCCATGAGTTTTCCCACATGATCCTGAATCAGTTCCCCCTGCCACGTTTTGTAGAGGCTTCTTGCCTGTCCCCCCAGTCTTGGCGAACGTTCCACCAGGTGCACTTCATAGCCCTGATCCGCCAGATTCCTGGCGGCCGTCATACCCGCCACGCCTCCGCCGATGACGAGAGAGACGGGATTCAGGTCCAGCCGGGTTTCAGGAAGAGGCTCAAGCAGCGCAGCTTTTGCAACCGCCATGCGTATCAGGTCTTTTGCCTTCTCGCATGCCAGGGCGGGAACATGGCCGTGCACCCATGAATCCTGATTTCGAATGTTGACCATTTCAAAAAGATACTTGTTCAACCCCGCGTTTTGAAGGGTTTCCTGAAAAAGGGGTTCATGGGTTTTTGGAGTGCAGGCGGCAACCACCACCCGGTTTATCCCTTTTTCCCTGATGACCCGGGTCATCTTTACCTGGGTATCCTGGGAACAGGTATATAGGTTGTCTTCCGTGTAAACCACGTACGGGAGCGACTTGGCGTATTCCCTTACTTCGTTTATATTGATTACTCCACTGATATTGATTCCGCACCGGCAGACAAAGACCCCGATCCGCGGCGGTTGCCCTGCGATATCGGTCTCCGAAGGTCTTTCTTGCTTTTCGGTTCGGGACCAACGGGTTTCGCTCAACAGGGCGCCGGATGCGGCAGCCGCTGCCGAGGCCTCCATAACAGACTCCGGTATATCCTTGGGACTCTGAAAAGAACCGCAGACATAAACGCCAGGTCGGCTGGTTGCGATGGGAAGAAAATTGCTCGTTTTGGCAAAATGGTAGGCATCCAGTTCAATTCCGAGGCGCTGAGCCATCCGAACAGTTTCCCTCCCCACCTGAAAGCCGACGGAAAGAACCACCAGATTGAAAACTTCGCTCTTGAGATTCCCTCTTTCATCCACGTAGTCGATCGCCAGATCACCATCGCCGACGGGGACAACGCTGTGGATGCGTGAACGGATAAATCTTATCCCATGCTCATTTCCGGCCCGATCGTAATATTCTTCAAAGTCCTTTCCACATGTCCTCATATCCATGAAAAATATGGAGGCATTCAAAGGCCCGTGTGCATGCTGTTTGGCTATGACCGCCTCTTTAATGGCGTACATGCAGCAAACAGAGGAACAATAGGGGTTTCCGCCATTACTGCCGCGAGACCCGACACATTGAAGCCATGCGATATTTTTCGGTTCTTCGCGATCGTAAGGGCGCATTAAATGCCCGGAATAGGGTCCGGAAGCACTTAAAATTCGCTCGAATTCCATACTGGTAACGATATTGGGCGACTCGGAGTAGTTGTAAGCTTCCAAAGTCGCGGGATCGAATGTCTCGTTTCCCATGGCCAGGATAACGGCGCCCACCGTAAGCAACATCTCCCGTGGATGGTCATCATAGCGAACAGCCTCGGCCATGCAGACTTTTTCGCACAATCCACAGCCGATACAGGTATTGCGATCGATGGCAAAAGCAAGTGGGACCGCCTGGGCATACTGAATATATGTGGCGGCCCTGAAGTCCAGGGCGCAGTTGAATTCATTGACGGCATTTACCGGACAGGCCAGGCCGCACTGACCGCAACCCGTGCATTTTTGGGGGTCGATGAATCGCGGCCGGCTCTTAAGTTTTACGGTAAAATGCCCGGGAACGCCATTAAGTTCTTCGACTTCTGAATGGGTTATAATCTGAATGTTCAGGTGCCGGCCGACCTCGACCAGTTTGGGAGATATTATTCACATGGCGCAATCGTTGGTCGGGAAGGTCTTGTCCAATTGGGCCATCATCCCGCCAATGGTAGGCGAACGATCTATAAGGTGAACATAAAAACCCGCGGACGCCAGATCGAGAGCCGCCTGCATTCCGGCTATCCCGGCTCCGATCACCATCACCGAACCCACTTTTTCGTTCTTTGTTTTAAGAGTCATATTCGCTCCTGTCGGTTATTTATCAAGAATAAATAAAACGATCATTTCTATCTGTCCCTTATGCTCATTTTATAGGAAGGACGTCAGATTGCCGCGGAAGAGGCCTGATTTGAAAAAAGAGGGACCGTTCCCCGGTATTGGTGCAATTCCACCCGGTGATGTCGCTCCATTTCCCCGAGACGCATGGATACCGAATAAACCGGCAGGCCGCTTTTAAAGGCGATTTCTCGCACGGAACCCGGCCCCTCCTCGAGGATCTCCGAGATCAGGGCCTTTTCGTATTGTTCCCGGCTTACTTCTTTCAAAAGATGCTCATAATGCGCGGTATCCAGTTTCTCATGGTAAACATTTTCCTTGCCTGTAAGCTGAATTTCCATGCCCATAAGCCATCGTAGCCTGGGAGAATCGAGAGCCTGCTCGGTGGCAGCCAGTTCGAGGGCATGGGCCTCGGAGTCAAAAGGCCCCAACTCCAGAGTCTGATTAGTGAATTGGGTAACCACTTCGGCAAATCGTTTTCCTTCGGCTGCACTGACCCATTCAACGGTCATCCGCCGTCGGTCAATTCCGGAGAGATCCAGCAGGTATTCCACCACTTTCATCGCTTTGGACATGTGAACATTACCATCCAGGTAATGACATTCTCCGATGTGTCAACCGGATACAAGTACGCTGTCAAAGCCGGCCCTCAGTCCTTGCACTACGAAGAGGGGGTCCACTCGACCTGAACACATAGTGCGAACCACGCGAATGCTTGGTGGGTACTGGACACGCGAGACACCTGCCAGGTCCGCGCCTGCATAGGCACACCAATTACACAAAAAAGCCAATATCTTCGGTCTAAATTGGTCGGACATAACCATTCTCCCCTTATGAACGTCCTAATTGTTCCGTCTCAGACGCACTGTTCCAAAAGATTTCCGGATTACTCCCCGGTATGCAAAAATGTCTTTACCAGCTTGTCCCAGCCGATTTGAGGGAAATGGCCGAAGAGATCGGGGACAGGTTCACCCCCTGTCGCGGCCAGCCTTTCATACTCAGGTCCCAAAAGCTGCAAGAGATTACCGGTCTCCTCTTCCAGCCATCGGACGCTATCCGCTCCTCGATAGAGGCGCCTCTGATCCAACTTCATGATAAAAGGTTCCAGGATGATCAGCCACCCTTCCCTGTAAGGGTCCTCGTGTACCATTTCAGGATGCTCCATGGCCTTGTGGTTTACTTCAAACACCTTCCCTGTTAAAGGGGCAAGGACCATTGCTTTATGGTCGTTTCGAGAAAACATCCATCCTTTTTTTCCCTGTCCCAGAGAAGCGCCCCTTTCAGGCAGTTTGAACGACCCGGCCCGGCCAAAGACTTTGCCTGTGAAATCATCTAATCCAATCTTCACTCTGCCCCCTCGCTCCGGACGTATCCAGGTATGCCCCTCGTGATAGTAACAATCATCCGCCATCTTGTATCCGGAAACGAGGATAGGTTCTCTGTTCTCCATGGAACCGGGCAGATGTTTCCCGGCAAGAGCGCTTTTTCCTCCTGCTTCAATTGCAGCATGGATCTGCCTGTCGCGGTAGTGCATCATATCGATGGCTTTTCGGGGGCATGATGCCGCGCAGATCCCGCAGCCCTTACAGAGGGCGGGAATGTTTTCCGCCCTATGCCCC
This sequence comes from Desulfatiglandales bacterium, assembly GCA_038252125.1. Taxonomy (GTDB): domain Bacteria; phylum Desulfobacterota; class DSM-4660; order Desulfatiglandales; family Desulfatiglandaceae; genus DUZB01. The sequence goes on along the minus strand of JBBSAR010000007.1, from coordinate 11,382 downwards.
TTTCCTGAAACCTCGTTGAGATGCATGGCCCCGAATGGGCAGGATTCCACACACAGGCCGCAGCCGATACAGAGAGACTGGTCCACCACCGATATGATGGGGCTTATTTCGACTGTTTTCCGCGACAGCACGCCCACCGCGCGCATGGCTGCCGCCTGTGCCTGTGAGATGGCTTCCTCTATCGGTTTGGGATAGTGGGCCAGACCGCAGACAAAAATACCATCCGTTGAAAAATCCACAGGGCGCAGTTTCGCGTGTGCCTCCAGGAAAAAGCCATCCTCGTTCAGGGGGACCTTAAGAATCTTTGCCAGATCCTGATGATTTCCGGGGACAATGGCGGTGGCCAGGTTCAGATAGTCGGCTGTGATTTGAATCGGCATGCCAAGGATCGGGTCCTTGACCGTGATATGCAGCCGTTCCTTCCCATCTTCCTCCGATCGGGCAACCAGTGGTTTCTCATCCGGGGTATATCGGATGAATAACACTCCCAGTTTACGGGCTTCCCGGTATAGTCTTTCCCTTTGGCCATAAGTCCTGAGGTCCCGATAAAGGATCGTGACATCCAGGTCCGGTTTTAACTTTTTTATATGGATGGCCTGCTGAATGGAAGTGGTGCAACAAATTTTAGAGCAGTAGGGATGCTGGGGCTCACGAGATCCTACGCACTGGATAAATACCACTCCCTCCGATTCTTTCAAGCGGTCCGGCTCTCTTTCAAAGAGATCCGTCAGTTCGTGCCAGGTGGTTACCCTGTCGCTTTGACCACGCAGGTACTCCACGGTCTCGGAAGGCTTGGCGCCGGTGGCCAGGACGATCACGCCATGACGTACTTCCCGCTTTTCGCCCATAACCGCCAGAGTAGTGGTGAAATTCCCGACAAAGCCGGTTACGTCGATCACCTTTGTCTCTGTCAGGATTTCGATGTCGGAATGATTGACGACTTGGGTGCGTAAGCGGATCAGATATTTTTTCACATCCTCTCCTTTCCAGGTCATCCGAAGTCTTTGAGCCTCTCCCCCCAGGTTTTCGCTCTGATCGATTAAATAGGTATGAAATCCCTGCTTTGCCAGGTTGAGCGCCGCATTCATCCCCGCGACACCGGCCCCAATGACGAGGGCCGCCTGATGGACTTCGAGTCTCAACGGTTGAATCGGCTCAAGCAAACCAGCCTTGGCGACGGCCATTCGAATCAGGTCCATGGCCTTTTGCGTGGCCTCTTCCGGATTTTTCTTGTGAACCCAGGCATCCTGATCTCGAATATTCGCAAATTCGAGTAGATAAGGGTTTAGACCTGCCCCGCGAATCGTTTCCCGAAAAAGGGGCTCATGTGTACGGGGGGTGCAGGCAGCTACCACAACACGATTCAGGCCATGCTTCAAAATCGTTTCCGTAATCCGTCGCTGTGTGTCCTGGCTGCAGGTAAACAGATTGTCCTCCACATGACAAACGCCTGGAAGGGTCTCGGCATATTCAGCCACTGCCGGAACATCCACAACGCCGCTGATATTGGTCCCGCAACGGCAGACAAATACCCCGATTCTAGGTTCTTCGTGGAGGAGGTCCTTCTCTTCCGTGACCTTTTCAGACAGTGTGGCCGTGTACCGGGAACCGGCCAACATGGCTGCCGATTCCGCGGCCGCTGCAGAGGCATCCACAACCGACTGGGGAATGTCTTTGGGTCCTTGAAGCGCACCGCATACGAAAATGCCCGGCAAAGAGGTCTTTGTCGGTGTGAAATTGCTGGTTTCCGCAAAGCCATCGGCGTCCAGGGCGAATCCTAATTTTCGGGCTAACCCCCGAGCGTGTTTCGAGGTCTGCAGCCCGACCGAAAGAACGACCATGTCAAAAATTTCCGTTTTGGGTATTCCGTCTTCACTGACATAGTTCAGCTTGAGATTCCCCGAATTTTCATCCGCCGACTCGATGCTGTGATTCGAGATCGCACGAAGCGGACCCCCATTTCATCCCGGGCCTTGCTATAGTACCGTTCAAAGTCCTTTCCATTGGACCGCATGTCCATGAAAAAGATGGCGGTGTCCAGGGTATCCCCCCCGTGTTCTTTGGCGATCATGGCCTCTTTGATGCTAACCATGCAGCATACGCCGGAGCAGTATTCCCGAGTGTCTTCATGGGTGTCTCGCGAACCCACGCATTGCAGCCATGCTATCCTTGTGGCGGGGGCTTTGTCCCCTGGACGAACCAGGCGACCTTCAAAGGGACCGGAGGAACTCAATATGCGCTCGAACTCCATGCTTGTAACGACATTGGGCAGTTCCCCGTAGCCGTACATCTTTAATTCGGAAGGATTAAAGGGTTCGGATCCGGCCGCAAGAACGACGGTTCCAACTTGAATATGATGGGTTTTTTCCTGTTGAGTGAAATCGATGGCGCCCGCCGGACATAATTTTTCACAGGCTCCGCACTTTCCTTTTTCAAAATAGATGCAGTGGGCTTTGTCAATCACATATTTAAGGGGGACCGCCTGGGGGTAGGGGATATAGACGGCTTTTCGTTTGTTCAGCCCTTCATTGAATTCATCATCCACGCCGCGGGGACATTTTGTGGCGCAGACGCCGCAGGCGATGCATTTCATCATATCCACATAGCGTGGTCGCGTTCTCAGTGTAGCGGTAAAATTCCCGGGAACACCCTGCAGAGTTTGTACATCCGTCATGGTGATGACTTGAATGTTCAGATGCCGGCCGACCTCGACCAGTTTGGGAGATATGATTCACATGGCGCAATCGTTGGTGGGAAACGTCTTGTCAAGGGCGCTCATTATCCCACCAATAGACGGACTTTTTTCAATCAGATAAACAAAATACCCTGCGTTGGCTAAATCAAGGGAGGCCTGCATCCCTGCAATTCCGCCTCCTACGACCATGACCGAGCCAATGGTTTTTTTTGTCATAGCGAACTCCTTAGGATTTCAAGAATAGTCGAATCTTTATTTCGGATAGTTGGCATTCGAGGTCTCTGTTCCGAGTCGGGTTGCGAGGTCAGACTTTCGCTCCTCTTTCAAGAAACATGTGAACCAACCGATCCCAACCGCTCTCAGGGAAATTTCCGAAAAAATCATCATTGGCCTTGCCACCCGTAGCGGCAAGGTTTTCATACTCCGGACCCAGAAGACCCAAGAGGAGTCTGTTTTCGTGATCCACCCAACCGGAGCAATCTTTTTCCGAGAAGAGCGTATTCAATTCGCGTTCCAGGGAATGGGGCTGTAACTCAAGAAGCCACCCTTTTTCATAGGGATCGTTATGAATAATGGCAGGATCTTCAATGGTCTCCTCATTGAGAGTGAGAACGTTTCCCGTGAGTGGGGACTGAATCGAAGCGCGACGCCCATCCCGTTCCATGGACCACGCAAGCCGACCCTGGTTTATGGATTCACCCAACTTCGGAAGCGAAATCTTCTCAGCCCGCCCGAAAACGCTCGAAGCGAAATCGTCCATGCCGATTCTGACATGTGCTCCATCCATCACTTTTACCCAGGTATGACCAAAGTGATAATAGTACTCGCCGGCAAGGAGATGCCCTGAAACAACGCGACAAGACGGCTGCCCTTTGGTTGCCGGCATTACCGCTTTTTTCTCTCCACGTCTCTTATGGACGGCACATTGATGGCATTCGTAATTTTCTCCGCATTCAAAGGGCGTATTAATTCTCCCGGAAAGGAAATGGATGCATGGCGAATCAATTTCCGTGTGATCTTCCGATTCGCGCTGTGCCTTTACAGGGAACCGTTCCATTTCTGATGCCGGGTTCCCTCCCATGGCTATTTTCATGGCCTTGTCAAAGGCGCAGTCATCGCAATTGTAGTGGTTGTCACAGACTCGGAAATTGATAATGCCGGCTTTCATCCAGATACATTCTTCTTCAGCCAGATAGAAACCGGGAAGCTTCTTCTTGACGTCATCATAGGCCATGCAGGACATCCCGTCGCGTTGCAGGTTTTGAACGTACTTCAAGCCGGCATATCCCACGACTTCATCATAGTCAAAGGGCGCATCCACCGCGATTAACCTTCTCTGTTCAGGGCCTTTTTCCGTCATGCTGGAAATTTTCGTTCTCATATTAGCGACCTCCTTTTTGTTCACAAGTGGCGTTTACCTTTTCTGTATTTCAAGTCTTATGCATTTCAGGGGCCATAACTGTGAATCTCCTGAAAAAACATTTTTTCCATGTGAAATGATTGAACTTTTCAGGTTGGTGTCAGGGCGAAATCAAGAAAGCGGATCCGGGAATCTTATCGCGACGATTAATATGGCTACACTGCATGTAGCCAATTGCAACGATTTGTTTTGGCATCAAGATTTTCTGCTTGCCATCCCCTGACAGGTCGCGGGGGAAATCAACATAATGAAGATCGCTGATGCCGATCGGCACGGGAAATATTTCTTGACTGCACACGTTCTTTTTTATATAGCCTAACCGTATAAACCATATATGCCTTTCACGAACAAAACATGTGACAGGTCTTATTCAGTTGAGGTGATCCGAATGAAAAAAGAAATACCCGGGAAAGTACATGGTTCCGTATGTATAATTGGTGGCGGCATCTCGGGGATGCAGGCTGCTTTGGATATGGCGGATTCCGGTTTTTATGTGCATCTTGTGGAGAAATCGCCGGCCATCGGTGGTGTAATGTCCCAGTTGGACAAGACATTCCCCACGAATGACTGTGCCATGTGAATTATCTCTCCGAAACTGGTCGAGGTCGGCCGGCATATCAATATTCAGCTTCATACCTGTTCAACCGTAGAAGAGATTGGGGGAGATGAGGGCAATTTCCAGGTTAAAATCAGGAAAGGCCCAAGATTTATCAATGCAGACGCATGTACGGCCTGCGGGGATTGTGCCACGGCCTGCCCCGTGGAACGCCCGAGTCAGTATGATGTGGAAATGGTAACGCGCAAGGCCACCTATAAGTCTTATGCGCAGGCCATCCCCGGCGGATTCGCCATCGAGAAACTGGATAAGGCGCCATGCAGAATGGCCTGCCCGGCCCATTTGAATGTGCAGGGATATGTGCAGATGGTGAAGGCGGGAAAATATCTGGAAGCCGTCAAGATTATTATGCGGGATCTTCCTTTCCCCGGCGTTTTGGGGCGAATCTGTCCTCATCGCTGCGAAAGGAGCTGCCGTCGTCTGCAGGTAGATGAAGCCATCTCCATTAGGGAGCTCAAGCGAATTGCCGCTGACAACACCGATCTGAGCGAAATTCCGGTTCCGGAAATCATCCCCACAAATATGAAAGTGGCTATCGTCGGTTCAGGACCGGCAGGCCTTACAGCCGCCTATTTTCTTGCTATGGCGGGGTATTCGGTGAGCGTTTACGAAGCCATGCCGAAAGCGGGCGGAATGATGCGCTATGGCATCCCGGAACACCGGCTTCCAAGGACGGTACTGGATTCCGAGATCGAAAACCTGAAGCGTTACGGGATACAGATCCACACCAATACCGCCATCGGCCGAGACCTTACCATTGCCGAGCTCAGAGAGCATGGGGCCGCGGCTGTTTTTATCAGCACGGGCGCCTGGAAAGGTCTGAAGGTGGGGTTGCCTGGCGAGGATCTTTCAGAGGACGTGCGTCATGTGACTACCTTTCTGCGGGAAGTTGAACTGGGCGAGCATTCGCACCTGGAAGGGAAAGTGGTGATTCTGGGGGCTGGACATTCCGGTATCGACGCTGCCCGTGTGGCTCTGAGATTAGGGGCGACGAAAGTCAATGTGGTAGACCCCTTTTCACAGGAGCAGATGCAGTATGATGCCGCGGAAACAGCGGAGATTGAAAGAGAAGGAACAAAGATCCATTTTCAGGTGGCGTCGAAAAGGATTGTGGTTGAGAACGGGAAGGTTAAAGGCATTGAATGCAATCGTACGCGTCTTACGGAACCGGACACCACGGGCAGAAGAAAATTCATCCCGATTGAGGGGTCTGAGTTCTTCATTGAAGCGGATCACGTGATTGTAGCCATCGGACAGGAGCCGGATCTGGATTTTCTTGGTGCGGATGGTTCCGGAATCGAGGTTTCCAGATGGAACCTGCTGGTGGTAAATCCCGAAACGCTGCAGACCAATGTTCCGGAGATCTTCGCCGGCGGGGACGTGATTACAGGTCCCGCAACGGTTATTGAAGCGGTTGAAGCGGGGAAAAGGGCCGCCCAGTACATGGACGGATTTCTTCAGGGCGAACAGCTGCCAAAAGAATGGATTGAAGAACCACCCATCGGGGAAAACTGGGTGGAGATCCCTGAAGATGAGCCGGTCAGGGAAAGGTTGTCCGTAAAGACACTTCCCATGGAAGAGGCGCTTTCCGGATTTGAAGAAGTCGCCCTCCTTCCCAGCCATGAAGAGGCAACGGAAGAGGCCTCCAGATGCCTTAACTGTGGGGGATGCTGTGAATGTTACCAGTGCGTGGACGCCTGCAAGGCGGGGGCCGTTACCCTGGAGACCCATGCCCAGCAAACAGAGGAACTATCGATTGATGTGGGTTCCATCATCCTGGCGCCCGGGTTCAAGCCGTTTGATCCGTCCCGGTTCGAAACATACAGCTACGCGGCATATGCCAATGTTGTTACAAGCATGGAGTTTGAGCGGATACTGAGCGCAACCGGACCGTATCACGGGCATTTGCAGCGCCCCTCGGATGGCCATGAGCCACGGAAGATCGCTTGGCTGCAGTGCGTGGGGTCACGGGATATCAATCGATGCGATCACGGCTACTGCTCTTCCGTCTGCTGCATGTATTCGGTGAAGGAGGCGGTGATCGCCAAAGAACACTCGGAGCACGGTCTGGACGCGGCCATCTTTTTCATGGACATGCGGACCTACGGAAAGGATTTCGAGCGATACTACAATCGTGCCAAGGACGAACAAGGGGTACGGTTCATACGATCGAGGATCCATTCCATTTCGGAAGAGGCGGATACAAAAAACCTCGTCCTCGAATATGCCGACGAAGAAGGCATGGTGCATTCGGAGGTTTTTGATATCGTAGTGCTTGCCTCTGGAATGGAGACGCCCGAATCTCTGATAGAAACGGCCAATGATCTCGGTGTAGCACTGGATCAGGACCATTTCGTTCAGACCGGGGCCTTTCATCCTGTGGAAACATCGAGAAAAGGGATTTATGTGTGCGGCGCCTTCCAGGAACCCAAGGATATCCCCTATTCCGTTATGGAGGCCAGTGCGGCCGCCTGCAGCGCTAAGGGGTTGCTGTCTTCCGCCAGGGGTACGCTGACAAAAGAAGTGACTTATCCGGAGGAGCGTGATGTCTCCTCGGAAGCCTCCAAGGTGGGAGTTTTTATCTGCAATTGCGGAACCAACATCGGTGGGGTCGTAGATGTTCCAGCCGTGGTATCTTACACGCGAAGCTTGCCGGGGGTAAGCTATGTGGAGGAGAACCTTTTTACCTGTTCTCAGGATACGCAGGATAAAATGAAAGAGGTCATCCTGCGAGAGGGGTTGAACCGGGTGGTGGTGGCGGCATGCACGCCGAGGACCCACGAAGCCCTGTTCCAGGAAACCCTGAAGGATGCGGGGTTGAACAAGTATCTCTTCGAGATGGCCAATATTCGAAACCATTGCTCCTGGGTCCACAGCAAGGAACGGGAAAATGCAACCCTGAAGGCGAAAGACCTTGTTCGCATGGCGGTGGCCAGGGCGCAACTCATACAGCCACTGCCTCAGCCGTCCATCGGAGTGGACAACCGGGCACTGGTGATCGGCGGTGGCATTTCCGGAATGACGGCCGCCCTTGGGCTTGCCGATCAGGGGTTCCACACTTATCTAGTGGAGCAGTCCTCCGAACTGGGAGGGAATGCAAATCGTCTTGTGAGTACATGGCAGGGCGAATCAATCAATGCGGGCATGCGGGAAATTGTAGAAGCCATTCATAGTCATCCGCTCGTGGATGTCCATATGGACGCAAGCATCAAAGACGCAAAGGGATTCGTGGGTAATTTCACGACAACGATTTCCAGCAACGGAGTAGAACGGACACTGGAACACGGAGCCGTCGTAATAGCCGTGGGAGCCCGGGAAAACAAGCCGGAAGAATACCTTTACGGAGAAGATGAGAGGGTTTTGACGCACCTTGAACTGGATGATACATTGAGGATCGAGGATGAAAAGATCAAGAAGGCCGGATCCGCCGTCTTTATCCAATGTGTGGGGTCAAGGGAACCTCAGAGGCCCTATTGTTCCAAGGTATGCTGCACCCATTCCATCAAGTCTGCCATCGAATTAAAGGAGATGAACCCGGATATGGATATTTATGTCCTGTACAGGGATATCCGTACATACGGTCAGAGGGAGGAACTGTACAGGGAAGCGCGGGCTAAAGGGGTTATCTTCGTCCGATATGATCTGGAGCGAAAACCGGTCGTGACAAAAGAGGGGGATGGCCTTTCGGTGATTGTCCGGGATCATATTCTCGGACGGGACGTCCGGATTATTCCCGATCTCATAGTGTTGGCATCGGCCATCGTTCCCCGGGACAATGCGGAACTGGCGCAGATGTTCAAGCTTTCCGTGAACGAAGATGGGTTCTTTATGGAGGCCCATGCCAAACTGAGGCCCGTGGAATTTGCTTCAGACGGCCTCTTCCTGGCCGGCATGGCCCACTACCCCAAACCGATCGAGGAGAGCATCGCCCAGGCCCAGGCCGCGGCCTCCCGGGCGTCCGTGGTCCTTGCAAAGGAAACCCTCACCGTTGAGGGGGTGGTCTCCCATGTGGACGAACACTACTGTCTTGGCTGTGGAATCTGTGTGGAAGTGTGCCCATTCGGCGCTATCAATCTGGTGGAAAGAGAGGGCGGCCGAATGGTCTCCCATGTAGAGGCAGCCCTGTGCAAGGGATGTGGCTCCTGCGCTGCCGCCTGTCCCACAGGCGCCGCCGTCAATTTTCATTATGATGACCAGGAAGTTTTGACGATGGTGGAAGCGGCGCTGAATTAAGAATCGAAAAACGTTGGAGATCGCTTTATTCCATACGTTGACCATAAATAAGCAACCATATAGAATATAAAAGCGAGTTTTAAAATGGCTGAAGAGTTTTCTCCCAGAATCGTTACATTTGCCTGCAACTGGTGCGCCTATTCCGCCGCGGATCTGGCGGGGGTCAGCCGGTTTCAGTATCCTCCCAACATGCGCATTATACGGGTCATGTGTTCCGGCAGGATGAATCCCAATTTTATTCTCAAGGCATTTCAGAAAGGCGCCGACGGCGTTCTGGTGTCCGGGTGACATATCGGTGATTGTCATTACCTGGATGGTAATGTAAAAGCCCAGAAGATGTTTGACATGACCGCTAAGCTGATCAGCATACTCGGGATTGATGCCGCCAGGCTGCGGCTCGAATGGATCTCTTCAGCGGAAGGCACCCGATTTGCCGAAGTTGCCAGGGAATTTACGGAACAGGTCAGGGCTTTGGGGCCTTCAAGTCTGAAAAAGGCGGCCTGATCCCGAACATAACGGAAGATAGATGGCGTAAACAGGAGCAAGACAGTGAAGAAAGAGATCGTCGTTATTGGTGGAGGCATCGCCGGGATTCAGGCATCGCTGGATCTCGCCGAAATGGGGATGAAGGTGCATCTGGTGGAACGGCTGCCCAGTATCGGCGGAAAGATGGCGCAGTTGGACAAGACGTTTCCAACCAATGATTGCGCCATCTGAATCCTTTCGCCGAAGATGCTGGATGTCGGTCGACATCCAAATATTGATTTGATGGCCTACTCTGAAGTGGAAAAGGTGGAAGGGGAGGCGGGTGATTTCAAGGTTACCGTGAGAAGAAAGGCCCGGTATGTGGAAGAAGACCGCTGTACGGGCTGCGGCGCCTGCAAGGAAAAGTGCCCCACCGTACTGCCGGATGTGTTTAATGAAGGCCTTGGAGATCGGAAGGCTATTTACAGCTGGTTCGCCCAGGGAATCCCATCCACGCATACCATCGACCCTGCCCATTGCAGACAACTGAACGGCAAAAAATGCGGTATCTGCCAGAAGGTCTGCCAGGCGGATGCGGTGAATTTCGAGCAGAAAGACAGGATCGTGGAGATCGAGGCCGGGGCCATTATTGTGGCCAGCGGATACAAGATTTTCGATCCCACGCGGATCCCGGAGTACCAATATGGGAAAATCCCCAATGTAATCACCGCCATTGAGCTTGAGAGACTGCTCAGCGCCAGCGGTCCCACGGGCGGTCACCTGGATCGGCCATCCGATCTGGCGGTGGAAGCGGAAATCCACGAGTTGGAAAAACAGGCTCAGAAATCCCAGAAAGCGATTGCCAAGTTTGAAGAGAAATACGGGCAGGGTTCGGCTGAGGCCTGTGAGGCCTTCCGCAATGGCGGGTATGGCATCGATGAAGATCGAAAGAAGTGGGCGGAAAAATACGCGGAACACCTTTCTATTGTGGAACCGTTGGAGGCATTGAAAAAGAAAGCAGAAAAATTCTCCGTGGCCAAGAGGCTGGCCTTTATCCAGTGCGTTGGTTCACGGGATTTTCGTTTTTATCCGTTTTGTTCCGGTTTCTGCTGCATGCATTCCATCAAAGAGGCCATCATTGCTAATGAGCATGAGCGGGAAACAACCTCGGTCATATTCGGTATGGATATCCGGGCCGTGGGAAAAGGTTTTGAAGAATATAAGGTCAGAGGGGGCAACCAGTCCGGAATCAGTTACATCCGAGCTCGTGTCGCGGAGATAACGGAGGGAACGAACAACAACCCCGTGATAACCTATGAAGATACAAAGGAGAGGCGGGTCAAATCGATCGATTTTGATATGGTGATTCTGGCTACAGCCTGTGCTCCCAACGAGGGGGTTGCGGATCTGGCGAATATTTTGGGTATTGAAATCAACCGGTTCGGCTTTTTCGAGACCGGCACGTCCCAACCGATGGATACGACGCGCCCCGGGATCTTCACGTGCGGTTGCGCCCATGGGCCCATGGATATCCCCGAGTCTGTTGCGCAGGCCAGTGGCGCCGCGGCAAGAGCCGCACAGTTGATCAAGGATTCAACCATGCGCAAGGCATCCTGAAGGAGTCTGATGCTATGAGTAAGAAGGAAAAAAAAGAAAAAAAGCCTAAAGAGGATCTCCGGGTAGGAGTTTTTATCTGTGACTGCGGTTCCAATATTGCGGGACATCTGGACTGTAAAGCCGTTACGGAATATGCATCCGGTATCCCCGGAGTGGTGTATGCCAAGGAAAACCTCTATACCTGTTCAGAAGCCGGAATCGGCGAAATACAGAATGGGATCAAGAAACATAATCTCAATCGGGTGATTGTGGCCTCCTGTTCGCCTCGTACTCACCAGCCGCTGTTCCAGAGTTCCTGTTCGGCCGCGGGTTTGAATCCCTATCTCTTTGAAATGG
>JBBSAR010000006.1:0-24876 GCA_038252125.1 Desulfatiglandales bacterium | reverse complement strand
CTTTCCGCCGCGGTGCAGGCCGCCTTCAGTCCCGCGGGGCCGCCTCCCACAACGAGCACCTTTTTGGGGGTTTTTGCGGGCAGGAGTCTCTTTTCCGATTCCCTGCCGGCCATGGGGTTCACCATGCACGTGACCGGCTGCAATTTGAAGACCTCGTCAAAACAACCCTGATTGCAGGCAATGCAATGGGAAATCATCTCCGTATTCCCTTCCCCGGCCTTTTTGGGAAGGTCCGGATCGGCGATCAATCCCCTGGCCATGGTGACCAGATCTGCTTCACCGTCACGCAGGATCTGTTCCCCCAATGCCGGATCATTGATTCGGTTGCTGGCGAGCACCGGCACGGAAACGGAGGATTTAATCCCCTGAGCCAGATAGAGATAAGCCTTTCGTGGTACGCCCATGGTGAGTTGTGGAATTCGGGTCTCATGCCATCCACCCGTAATGTCGAACATGTCGATTCCGGCTTTTTCGGCTTCCGCGGCGAACAAGGCCGATTCCCGGTTGGTATTCCCACCATCCATAAAATCGTTGCCGGCAAGACGCATGAGGACAGGATAATCGGACCCGACGACGGCCCTGACTTTTTGGATGGTTTCAAGACCAAATCGCATGCGGTTCTTCAGATCCCCTCCGTACTTATCTTCCCGCAGGTTGGTGATGGGGGACAGAAACTGACTGATCAGATACCCGGCGCTTCCAAGAATCTCAACCGCGTCAAACCCTGCCCTTTTTGCGCGGAGAGCGGCCTCGGCAAACCGATCCTGTACGCCGGGGATTTCATCCAGCTCAAGTGCCCTCGGGATCTCTCCCGTCAGCTTCGAACGCACGGCCGAGGAAGAAATCGGCTCACGGCCGCCGATCATGGCGGAATGCGCGTAACGTCCAGCCTGGTAGAGCTGGGCGCCGATTTTTGCGCCATGATCTTTCACCGCCTCGGTCAGCCTCTCAAGCCCGGGAATAAAACGGTCGTCATTGAGCGAAATCATGCTCTGCATGCCGCTGAATTCATCGATGATGCATCCTCCGACAATAATAAAACCGACACCGCCCTCGGCTCTTCGCCTGTAGAATTCAACGAGGCGATCATTTGCTTCTCCTGTTGGCGTATACCCCAGATGCATGGCCGTCATGACGATACGGTTCTTCAGCGTCATGCCGTTGATGGTGATGGGTGAAAACAGATAAGGAAAGTCCATAGTTGCACTCCTTGAAATTTTTTTGTTTATCATATCTTCAATGGGGCGCAGGCGCAACTAAAAAGGAAGGAAGCCAGGAGTCAGGAGATGAAAATCCGTCCCGTCCGGATACTGTTAAAGGCGGGATAGATCCACTTCCTTTTTCTTCCGGCGCCTTAATTCTCTTTTGAAACTTCCTCGTTCCCACGGTCCGCCCGTGGGAATGCATACGGGCCTGTGCGGCATGCACCCAATTGGGGCGGCTGGTAAACCCCTTGCTGAACGACTGCCTGGAATTGTGTGCGGATGGAGACCTTGCCAGGGGCGAGTTCGTTTGGGAAAGGGTGGTATGCATTCCCACGCGGGAGCGTGGGAACGAGGGGAAACCGTGAAATAGTCCTTGGTGACGAGAAAACAGAGATGGACGAGGGAGAGCATCATGCCCATGTACCCGGAGGTGTAGGCCGGGATAATGGTAATCATGAAGCTGGAACGATGAAGAACAATTAGGACACTGAGCGGAGCCAGCGATAGACAGGTGTAAAGTTCTCCTTGACCCTGCCCCGCTTGGGTATCATGAAAAGAAAGCATTTCCGCTCGCCGGCAACAATAGCGATATGTCGGATGAACCCGGGGTCTGGATTTTTTTCTACGAAAGACATGAATTGATCACGCATTTTGTATTGTTCAAAATAGAGCAAAAAATCGTAATTTCCCCATTTGATCTCCATTTTTTCCAGCCGGGGCGCGTTGGTTATTTTCGGCGCCCGAAATCCGGCATAGCGCTTTTCAATCAGGTGTCCCTCGCCGGAAAGCGAGGTTTTCAGGTACAGGGTGATAAACAGCCGATCAAATTTCATGATCAATTTCGATAGGGGCATGTAAAGCAGGGAATGCCTGGGAAGCAGTGTAATCGTGGCGTCCACTTTGGAAAAGACGCTTCCTTTTTTAAGGATGAAGTTGGCGTGGTAACCGACGACCCCACCGATATTGGTGAAGGTCTGATCGTCGGGCTTGATCACATCCGTCAGATCAGCGAAAGCGGAAAGATAAAGCCGTTGATTTGCGCGTCTTCCCCAGAAATAGACGGCTGACAGCAGGCAGGAAAAGCCGATGAACAGGAAAAAAACAGGCTGGGTGACGATATTTTGGTGTGCAAACATTTTTCCCTTCAGGACCGTTCAAGATAAGGTGTAAGATCTTCTCCGAGATCATATAATACAGACGCTTTGTCTTTTTGAAAGTCCGACTGCAGGCGAATATGCATCAACGGCGCGGTGGTCGCCCTACGGATCTCGGCTTCCACCTGTTGGGCGATTTCCCGGTTGTTCGGAGAAATCTTATTGTGAAGAAGCAAGCGCAGCGGGAGGTGCAGTTCATCGAGTCCTTCGATCAACCGCAGAGATTCCTTCAGCGATAACAGATCCGGATTAAGGACCAGCACGATCGAGCAAGCGTCTCCCTGAAGTGTGCCGCTGAGCGACTGATAACCCGATTTGAGAGAATAAAGCTTCTGCAGAAGGTTGTCATCCTTTTCGTCATAGGACAAGTGTGTTTCCGCGGTGCTTTGCGGTCCTTTAATCCGTCGGATGGTATAAAATTTTTCCAGAATTTTTTGCCGGATTTGAATCAGGCGGTCAATCCAGGTAATGGTGACCTGCGGCAGCGCCAGAAAACGCAGGGTCAAGCCCGTCGGCGGGGTATCGAAAATGATATAATCGAAACCGGACCGGTTCCGAATCGTTTCCTCGATGCTGGTCAGCAAAGCATATTCTTCGATACCGGGAGAATATTTCAAAATGGAAAAATAGGTGTCAAGATTCAGCGTTTGGAGATATTTGTAACTGTCGGAAAGTGTTTTTATTTCCTTCTTTAAATAGGCCTTCGCCTGTTTCTTGAAATCTACCTCTTTCAGGTGAAGCGACTCTGAAAAACGCCGTTCGCCCCGAATATCAACCCCAAAAATATCCCCCAGGTTGTGGGCCGGATCCAGCGAAACGATCAAGACCCGGTACTTTTTAGACAACTGCCAGGCAGAAGCGGCTGCAAGGGTGGATTTCCCGACCCCTCCCTTACCGGTAAAGAAAAAAAATTTCATTCAGCCGACCCCAAGCGTTCCGAACATTTCCGCCAACATATCATTGGCGCTGCCGGCCCGTTTATTGAGGATTTCCATCTCTTTTTGCATGTACGGCAGCAGTTCGACCGCCAAAAAGGACGGCGGGGCAGGCAACCCGACAAACGATCCCATCAACAGCAATGCAAAAATATTTTGCAGTTCTTCCATCTCGGTAATCGTTAATGAACACACATTCGCCCGGTGGCTGCTGCCCAGGTCGCAAATCACGGTTCTGAGAAAATCGAAAACCGAAACCTTCATGAAAGTTAAACTCCGCATGGAAAGTACATGGTGCATGGCATCGATTGACCTTGCCATGCACCATGCATGCAATGGTTCGGTCAGGCTATTCGACCTTGAAGGATTTTGATTTGATAAAGTCGTAAATAAATACGAAGTTCAATAAAAACATGACCACCAGCAGAACCATGATGGTCCAGCCAGGTCCGGGCCGTTTGGCGATGGCGTCAATCTGGACCTCGAAGATGAACCAGACGATCCCAGCCGACACTGTAATCCACAGCAGCCAGGCCGGAATAACCGCTATGTTGGCGAAAGGGGATTTCATTCTTTTGGCTACATAGGCGGCGCCGGTCATCAAGGCAATGGACGCGATCAATTGGTTGGCCGCGCCGAATGATCCCCAGATGACCAGCCAGTTTCCGGATGCGGCCAGCCAGATGCCGATAGCGGCCGGGATCACGGAGGCGACCCAGCGGTTCGTCAGCACATTGTACAGGCCGGTGGCCTTGTCCTTGAGCGGCGCCACCATTTCGACCAGGCAATAACGGCCCAGGCGATTGGTAGTGTCGAGCGTGGTCATGGCAAAAGAAGCGACCCACATGCCTGCTATCACCTTTACATAAATGCCGGGTATAAAGTTCAGCCAGGTGGCGGCAACCATGTCAGCATAGGATTGAACGAAAAGGTTTGCCGCTGAAAGCTTAACAGAGGCCGAGACCTTGGTAAACGCCACGCCCCAGTTCCCGAAATTTAAGGCCTCGGGAGTCACCCCGGCGTTTTTCAGCGCCGTATAGCCGAACCCGGCAATCGATACGATCACGATGGTGGAGAGAAATCCTTCGGTGAACATAGCGCCATATCCGATGCCCAGGGCATCGGTTTCCTTGGTCAGCTGTTTGGACGTGGTGCCGGAGGCCACCAGGGCATGAAAGCCGGAAAGCGATCCGCAGGCGATCACCAGCGGGATTGCCGGCCAGAAGGGGGTCGCCTTTCCACCGAGCAGAACCGGTGAGAAGCTTGAAAAGGCAGGGATTTCAAACCCCCTGAAGGCAAAAATCGCCCCCAAGAAACCCACGAGCAGGCCTGCGTAAAGCAGAAAGGAATTGAGATAATCCCTGGGCTGCAGGAGAACATTGACGGGAATCGCCGCGGCACCGATGATGTAGACGAAAAATACCCACATCCATACGCCGTAACTCGCATGGATGGGGGTCTTGGTTCCCAGAAAGATGGCCAGGGCGAGCATGCAGATACCGATGATGGTGGCAACGGTGAAATTCATTTTGACCCGATAGATCAGCACCCCCAAAATGAGTCCCGCCAAAATCTTCCATGCGTATGAGGAAGAAATTTCCGGGGTTCTGACGAACATGCCGCCGACAATGGCAGCAAAAGCGGCGACGACCAGGATCAAAAGAAAAAAGACGATCCAGTAAAAAGCGGTCCCCGTCCTTTTGCCCATGATATCAGACGCCACAAACTGAATCGACTTGCCGTCGTATCGAACCGAGGACATCAGGGCCAGATAGTCGTGAACAGCTCCGATAAAGGCATTGCCGAACCAAACCCACAGCAGGCCGGGAAGCCAGCCCCAGCAGATCGCGATGGCGGGCCCGATAATAGGGGCCGCGCCGGCGATGGAGGCGAAGTGGTGCCCGAAGAGCACCGCCCGTCGCGCCGGTATGTAATCGACGCCGTCATAGAGGGTTTCGGACGGCACCTTATTGTCGTTCGAAACCTTCAAAACGTCCCTTTCAATTTTCTTCCCGTAAGTAAAATAAAGCACCAGGTAAAGGGCAAGACCAATTACAATAATAACTGTGGTCATCGGCTTTCTCCTCTTCAATTGAAGTTGGGTTTGCGGGGTTCTTCCGTCAACATCCGAAAAAAACAAAAAGCAGGTAGTTTTCTCAATCCTCCCTTCTCTGAAAATCAAAACCAAAAACCAAAAAGATACCAGTAGGATTTTATCAGGTTGCCCGGAGAGATTAAATGCCCCCAAGCTCAACTTGTCAACAAAAAAGTCGAAAACGGGCTGATTTTCCCCTGCTTGGCAGAGGAAACCCCTTTGGTTATCAGGACTTAGATTATGAAAAGCTCAGGGGATTCCTTGGTTTTGAAGGTTGCGATGAGGTGAGAGCTTATCAGCGCGGTGGGCATCCGATTATTTGGGAAATGCAGAAATACATGTGATGGCAAGTTCCCGTATTGTTAAGCAAAAATTTAATCCTCAGTATTTTTAGGGCAGAGAAGCAGGTGCCCTTGCGAGCCAGTCCGCCACGGAACCAGACACATGTTTAGGCAAAAGCATCCGCCACCTTTCCTTCATCAGAAAGCCGAGTGAATTGGGGCCTCCATTCAGGACTTTTTCTAAAAAAACGGGCATGAACAGCCTGTGGGACATTTCCATCAGGCTCACCAGGGGAAGGAGCGGCAAAACGGCCCGAATGGGAGGAGGCCCGAACGCATAGACAAACTCTTTAAAACCGGAACAGACTGTTTTGAAGCTCGTAGTGTTCCTGGAGAAAACCAATTTGCTGTTTCAACGCCTGGTAGTGCCCATCTTCCCATTCGGCCAGATACCGGAAAAAGTCCTTGAGTGGTTTATCTTCCGTGCTTTCCGCCATTTCGCGGTAGAATTTGGAAGATTCCAGTTCCAGCTTCACGCCGATGGACAGGGTGGCCATTTCAAAATGCCGCCCCTTGACAAAATCTTTAAACTCCCGCGTAAAAATAGGGCTCTCGGCATCACCAAAGCTTTCTATCTTCGCCAGTTGGGGGATAACGACCGGCTTGCCCTCGAAATGGGACTGGGCCAGCTTCTGCAAATGTTCGAAATGCAGGTTTTCCTCTTTGGACAGATTTGAAAAGACCTTCTTGGCCTTGGCATCGGATACTTTTTCCGCGGCCGCGGCGTAAAGTTCTCTTCCTTCAATTTCCCCCTGCATCGCCACTTTATAAGCTTCTTTTAGGTCCATACTGAATCCTCCTTTCGTAATATAAGTTATTGATATAATTTTACTTTTTAAGTAATAATCCGGGTAGGAAGTGGCCTCTGCGGCCACCCCCTTCCGACAGAACGGCTCGTACCGGCCAGGTAAGCCGCTCTAAAGTGGCCCCATGGCCGGAACCGAACCCCTCAAGATTCTCGTATTGTGCTTGACGGACTATTGAAGGAACCGTCAATGGTTCCTTTGACAATTTCCCAGCAGTGCTTTGCTTGTGGTTCTCAAAATGGAGGAGGAAGTCAATCCAGGACACCAGGCATAACGATAGTGTCACGCCTTGTTCACTCCTGATAGTGGCTCCCTCCATATCGGCCAGTTGCTTAGCATTCCTGAAAAATTCCTGGCGGGTAAAGTACTGGCGCGGTACTTTTCAGTCCCGTTTCCAGCCCCTCCCCTTCAGAACCGCTCGTGAAGTTTTTCCTCAAGCGGCTCACCCGATGATTTTCATCGTAAAGGTTATGAGAACTATAGACTTGGGAATCAGAACCGACCGCCATCAGGTAAAGCCTTTATTCTCGTGACGCAATGCTAGTATCCGGCTTGCGTATCGACGAGATTGATCATCTCACCCCGCCCCGACAGATAAACATTCAAGTTGTGTGCAATGATCTGCATGGCCCTGGCCATGTATTGGGGTGACACGCCGCAGATGTGCGGTGTCAGAATGACATTGTCCAGGTCCCACAGAGGGCTTTCCGGGGGAAGCGGTTCGGTATAGTAGACATCGCTGACCATGGCCCTGATCTTTTTATTGCGCAGCGCTTCAATCAAATCGTCCTCATTGACGGTCCGGCCGCGGCCGATATTGATGAAGCAGGCCGTGGGCTTCATCTGATCGAAAAACCGCCGGTCGATCAGCTTTTCCGTTTCCTGAGTATAGGGCAGCAAATTGATGATGTAGTCACTGCGTCGAAAAACAGCGGCCATATCATCCGGAGCATGGATCTTTTCTACATGGTCGACCGGTCCGTGGGTGCGCTTGACCCCGATCACACGCATTCCCATGAAGGCGGCCTTTTTGGCGATCTCCGCGCCGACGGCGCCCAACCCGATAATCCCCACGGTGGCGCCATGAATCTCCTCTTGCGGCACCGACCTCGCCCATTTTTTCTGCAGCTGATTGCGGAACAGCAGATGAAAGCCGCGGGCCAGGTTGATCATCGCCGCGACGGCATATTCGGCCATATGGATCTTGTGGATGCCCCGTCCGTTGGTCAGCACAATGCCCCGGCGTTCGATTTCGTCCAGGGCCATATAGTCGACTCCCGCGCTGATGGCCTGAATCCATTTCAAATGCGGCGCCGCGTCAATCATTTTACGGTCGCACTCTAAAAAGCTGAACAAAATTTCGGCCTCTTTCAGCAGCGCAGGCAGCTTTTCAGAATCTGTGCAGCGAACCCAGTCCAGCTGCGGATAATTTTGCTGCAGCTGGTGAAAATATGCGTCCGGCAGTTCGAAACTGATCAGTGAGCGTGTCATTAGCTCATCCTTTCTTCAATCTTCTGTCGAAGGTTGGTGAGGTGATGGTGATAAGAAGCCCCTTTTTTTGCGGTCAACTATAGGTGGGCTGGCCTTGTGAGTCAAGCAAAATCCGACTACAGGATGTTGTGGGCACGACTGTCGACCGGGAAATGGAGGCTTGGTCCGAGCAAGGGCGTGGATGCCGGCACAGCACCAGGGGGCTTGATCATGCCAAAAGGGCGGGAAATCGAAGAAATTTGGGTAGAGCAATCCCTTGAACCCAACTTTTTTTGAAAAATCAGGTCGTGAAGGTATCTGGATAAACCGGATCGACATAAAGATAAACCATCCGCTCGCCCTTGTTTGGAACATGGGAGCACATGGCAGCGATCCACTCTAAGGCATCGAAGATCTTTTGCTTTTTGCCGTCCTTCGATTGGTAAACAACCTCGGATTTTGGAACAGGACGCTACAGGATTCTGCCCTGAAGATCCTTGGAACAAAGGACCTCGCGAAACGGTTTTGTCAGCGGCATGACAAGAATCATTTTCGGCGTGGTGGAATAGGTTTTTCCTTTGCGGACAAGGCCCACGCCGGTGGTCATTCCCAGGTATTGCCAATTGGCGGCCTTGTAGCAACTGCCGACGTAAAACTGGGGGTCCACAAACGTTTCCATGAGGACGGGTTCAAATCCCCATCGCTCCAGCCAGTCATTTCCGATGCGCCTGGTTACCTTTCCAAGCACATGGCTCGCGAGATTTTTCACCTGTACCCACGGCAGAATGAGAAAACGGTTGTTATTGATCACCCAACCCTGGTTCCTTGCCTTCTGTCTGGTCGTCCATCCAATCCATTTATCCCTTAGTTTCAATGATTTAGACGCCCCACAAAACATGATGCAGCCCAAAATGCCTCGTTCCGATGTAATAAAGTAGCGGATGAATGTTCCAAATGGATGCTTATATCCAAGGTAATGATATCGAGACACATATTCATTCCAGAGTTTCTTGGAATCGTCCTCCTGAACGATCTCAAGTTCTACGCTCCCCAATTCTTTTAACGTGCAGACCATGTCGGGTTGGGGGCTGGTTCTTGTCGTATGCGCAACGGGCTTTCTCTTCTTCTTTGGTGTTTCAATCTTTTCAGGAAGCTTCAGAAGCCCATCCTCCTCAAGTTTTTCCAGAAGTTTCGCGCAGGCATCCAATTTCCCTGCACCGGTCGGGGCAAACCACTCCAGATGCTCGCAGATGGTTGCCGTCAGTTCCGATCTGCTCAGTTTTGGAAACATTTCTACCGTTTCTTTGATTGTGCCAAGTTCCTCATCGGTTATATCGCGACCACATTGAACAAGGGCGGTTTTCTTGCTTACGGGCAACGGACTCGACCTCCTTTCAGCCGGTTTTAAACACAAAAAACACAGCATTTATCATACCATTCTCCCTGTGACATTCAACAAGAATTTTTGGGCGCCTGTTATTTATTTCATTCTTTAAAAGAGAGTGTCACAGGCTGAATGAAATCTGAAAAATTTCCCCCTTCATGGAAGCTCTATGATAGAGTCGGCACGGCAGCCCTTTTAAGGCGATGCCTGAACGGTTCATGATTTTGGAGCGAAAACGTTGCCGTGCTTATCACGTTTCTTGGGTTTCAGTCCCGCGAGTCCGCGGGATCAGGTTTCAGGAATGGGCATGCCGTTCATCCGTGCAATCCGAATTTCCCTTGTGATTTTTCTGCTCTTTCTTCCCGGGAAGACGATGGGGAGCTCCGACCGCGTCATGGAGGATAAAAATGTCGGGATCGTTTTTCCCCCCAACCTGGAGGGGATGGCGGAGGAAGTGGCGGAAATAGTTCCTCTGATCAAGGAGGAATTGCAACGCATTCTTGGATGGGAACTGCACGGAAAGCCCGTCATTGTTCTCGTTGAGGAAAGCCGGCGGTTTCGGCAGATGGTCGAAAACCCTTTGACCGTCGCCTTTGCGGACCCGGAGAGAAACCTGGTGGTCGTTGACTGTTCAAGAACGAATAACCATCCTCTCAGTCTCAGGAGTGTGGTTAAGCACGAACTGTGTCATCTCTATATCCATCAATATGCAGGGCGGCAGATTCCCCGGTGGTTTGACGAAGGCATCGCGCAGTGGGCCAGCGACGGTATCAGCGATATTGTCCAGGACCACAAAAGATCTTTTCTCAACAGGGCCGCTTTTACCGGAAATCTTCTGCCTCTCAGTTCCTTGAGCAGGGACTTTCCCGTGAGAGATTCGGATTTCATACTGGCCTATGAGGAGAGTAAGGACTTTATCGTGTATATGGTCCATTTGTACGGCAAGAAAAAGGTATTGGGCATTCTCGATTATATAAAAGAGGGCGAAGATCCGGAAACCGCGGTTTATTCTTCTTTGGCTGTGCCATTGGAAGTCCTTGAAAAGGATTGGCGCGATTCCCTCGAATCGAAAACAAACTGGCTTGCTCATCTGAGCTCTTATCTGTATGAATTTCTCTTTGCATTCGGAGCGATGATTACCGTCTTTGCGTTTATCCGGATAATCATAAAAAAGAGACGGTATTTAAGGGAGATCGATGAAGATGATCAGCCATGATCCTTCGTTTGGTCTTGTTTATTTTCTATTTATATTATAATGTTACTCATGTTAAATTTGGACAAGGAGCTCCCCGTCTGACGAATCTTTATGGCCGAACAGGCAGGAACAAACGTAACAGGTTTAATGATGAACGTTACACTGCGACTACATATCCTTTTTATGGTTGGTATTATCACCCTCTCTTCCCTGCTGGGATGTGTCGTGCTGATTTACAACGCACGCGAAATGGGAAAAAGTCTGCGGCTGGAGACCGAAAAGCATATTCGGGCGCTTATTGAAAAAAACGCGGAAAGCATCGAATCTTCCATGCTGATCATGGAAAAGAATGCCGAAGATCTGGCGGTTGCGGGAGAGGCTTTTCTGGCTATCCGCGGAGAAACGGGACAGGATATCACCCCGCAAATAAAGGAGTTTCTCCTGCGCAATTTTGAACGCCTGCCGGAAGCCATCGGCGAGGGTCTGTGGTATGAGCCCTATGTGATGATGAAAGACAAGAAATATTTCGGACCTTACGTATACAGGGAGGAAGGTCGGGTCCATTTTACCTGGGACCTGAACACGCCGAAATATGACTATCTTAATCAGAGTTGGTATCTTATCGCCCTGCCTAAAGATTGGGACAGGGAACAAATGAGGCCGGAAAGGATCTACTGGACGGACCCCTATATGGATGAGGCGGCAACGCAGGCGCTTATGATCACCGTGGATGCGTTGATGGTTGGAAAAAACAATCGCATGGTCGGCATGGCAACGGTTGATTTCAGTATGGGAAAATTGCAAAAAATGGTTTACAGGATGAAAGTGACGCCGGGCTCCATTCCTTTTGCAGTGGATCTGTCCAGTGATCTTCTGATTTCTTTTCCGGCGGACCCGTCGAAAGTTCTGAAAAAAATGAAAGATCTGGAGTGGGGTGAAAAATTGCCGGATTTGAAAGGCAAGGCGCCGGGTGTGATTTTTCTTCAAAAAATCGTTTTGAAGGGGAAAAAGTACTCGCTGTTTGCAACCGTGACCAAAACAGGAACAGGGCTTGGAATTTTGGCGCCCGATGAAGAACTTTATGCGGAGATAGACAGACTGGATCATTCCAATGTGATGATTTCTTCCGTTGTTATTGCCTTCCAGATTGTTTTGTGCCTATTGATCGCTCTTTTTATTGTCCGTCGCATCTGCGGCCCCATAGCGCGGTTGACGAAGGTGGCCCAGGAAATAGCCGAAGGGGATATCGCGGGGGCCTCCGAATCTTTGCGCACGATGGAGCACAAAATCGGCGTGAGAAAGGATGAGACCGGGAAGTTGCTCCATGCGTTTATGGAAATGAGCACCAGCTTGAATGCCCTCTTCGGTCAAGTGCAACAATCCGGGAGCCAGATAACATCGTCATCAGCAGAGATTGCTGCATCATCCAGGCAGCTGGAAAGCACCATGAGCGAGCAGGCTGCGTCTACAAGACAGGCCAGTGCATCCTCAAAACAGATCTCTGAAACCGCCGGAAATCTGGTTGAAACCATGAGCGGGGTGGCCTATGCCGCCTCTGAAGCGTCCCGGCTGGCAGAATCCGGTCGGATGGGGATTGAAGCCATGGATACATCCATGCAGTCCGTATTAGGGGGAGCGAACGCCATTTCAGGGAAATTGTCCGAGATCAGGGAGAACGCATCAAGAATCAGCGGCGTCGTAACGACTATCACAAAAGTGGCGGATCAAACCAATCTGCTTTCTCTGAATGCGGCGATTGAAGCCGAAAAGGCTGGCGAATATGGAAGAGGATTCTCCGTTGTGGCAAATGAGATCAGGAGATTGGCGGATCAAACATCTGTTGCGGTTTTGGATATTGAAGAGATCGTCAATAAAATGCAATGGTCGGTTACGGAGGGCGCTCAAGAAATGGAGCTGTTTACGCAGGAGGTTCGATCAGGCGCGGACGAGATCAGCAGATTCGGAAAACAGATGGAAGGCATTATGAATAAGGTGCAGACTCTTCGTCCCGGTTTTGAGGCGGTGAATACGGCCATGGAAACCCAATCCGAAAATGCGGGCCAGATCAGTGAAACCATGGAACAGCTGACGATTACGACGCGCGATACACTGGAATCACTGCGGGAGTTCAACCTTGCGACTGACTATCTTAAGGAAGCGGCGAGAGGTCTCCAAGATGAGGTTTCCCGATTCAAGGTGAGTGCATAGAAACAGAAACAAAGGAACAGAAGAGATGATGGTGACATTAAAAAACAAGGTGATTGGTCTCCCGGTGGTGGCTGCCATCGTACCGGTACTCGTTATTTTTGTCCTGACCTATATGGCCAAAGGGGGGGTTACAAAAGATATCGAGGGAGAACTGGCCAAGCTTGCTCGCCAAAATATTGCCCGGATTTCTCATGCGGTATATAACACCTGCGCAGCGACCAGCAAAATGATTGAAATGGATCTCGACCGTCAGTTGCGGGATGCAGTCACTTTTCTTGAAAGGATGGGGGGACTCGAACTGAGTTCAGAAATGGTCGCCACGGATGCCATTGATCAGATTACCCTTCGGAAGAAAACCGTTACCCTTCCCAAGATGTACCTCCATGGAATGATGGACCCCGTCACCTATATGAACCTGCTCAAAGTAAAGTTCGGTGGGGATTATACCCTTTTCCAGCGCATGAATGAGCAAGGCGACATGCTCATGGTGGCTTCAACCATGATTCCCACCAAGAGCCATCCCCTGGCGGGAATGTATGTTCCTGCCGCGCAGGACGGCGTTGTAAATCCCGTTATTGCAAGCATCCTTGATAAGAAGATTTACAATGGCATTGCCTACATCTTGAATGGCTGGCATTTCACTGCCTGCGGGGCCATCGTGGATAGAGACGGTAAAATCATAGGCATGTTGACCACCGGTCCCCTCTATCAAACACCAGATTCCCTTCGCCAGGCCATTATGGACACGAAGGTGGGAAGAACGGGATATGCATTTGTCCTTGGCGGCAAGTACATTTTTCACCGGGGCCATTACATCATTTCGAAAGGCGGGCAGCGCGACGGAGAAAACCTCTGGGATTCCAAAGACGCGGAAGGTCGTTTTTTTGTTCATGATATCGTAAATAAAGCCGTCAAACTCAAAAAAAATGAAGTGGCTTACGATCGCTATCCATGGAAGAATCCAGAAGAGGCAAGCTCCCGCTGGAAGGTGGTTGCATTGACCTATTTCGAACCATGGGACTGGGTCATCGGGGCGAGTGTCTATGAAGATGATTACTATGAAGCCAAAAAGAAAGTGGACGATTCCATGTCCCAGCTTCTGCGGGTCATGATGGTGAGCGGCCTCGCGGTGCTTATTCCGGTAATCGGTATTGCCATATTCTTGGGGAACAGGGTGACCAGGCCCATTACAGGGATTACCAGCGTGGTAAAAGAGATCGCAACGGGCGATCTGTCTTCCGCGGGGGCTTCAGCCAGGGCACTGATGGGTGCGGGACGGAAAGGGGATCCGAACCGGATCAAGGACGAGACGGAAAACCTCATCTCTTCCGTGATGACCATGACGGAGAATCTGAATTCCCTGGTCGGTCAGGTTCAGAAGTCCGGGATACAGATTTCCTCTTCTTCGACCGAATTGGCGGCAACCGCGAGAGAGCAGGAGACCACCATGGCCAATCAGGTTGAATCCACGGACAGGATGGTCAAGGCGGTGGAAAACATTTCGACGGTCGCCGAAGGACTGGTGGAAACCATGCGGGAGGTGGCTGACAGGTCCCAGGAAACAGCAGGATTTGCAAGCAGCGGGCAAAATGATCTGATGCGCATGGAAGAGGCTATGACGAACATGGAGACCGCTTCCGGTTCCATTTCGGGAAGGCTTCAGGCCATCAACGAGAAGGCGGAGAACATTACCCATGTGGTGGTGACCATTACAAAGGTTGCGGAACAGACGAACCTGCTCTCTTTGAATGCTGCCATCGAGGCCGAAAAAGCCGGTGAATACGGAAGGGGATTCAATGTGGTGGCGCGGGAGATCAGGCGTTTGGCCGACCAGACGGCCGTGGCCACCCTGGATATCGAACAGATGGTGAAGGATATGCACGGCGCGGTTTCCGCCGGCGTCATGGAGATGGACAAATTTATCAGTGAAGTGAAGCGCAGTTCCGAAGACGTGGGAAAAATCAGTGCACAGCTTGCACGCATCATTGAGCAGGTTCAGATTCTCTCCCCCAGCTTTGAGAATGTGAATATCGCCATGGTTCAGCAATCAGAGGGCGCCCAGAAGATAAACCGGGCCATGATTGCGCTGGGTGAGGAGATGAAGGAAACCAAAAGCTCCGTGCACGAGACCTATTCGGCCATAGGGCAGCTCAATGATGCCGCAAGGGGGCTGCATGATGAGGTGTCGCGTTTCAAGGTGAGCTAGTAGAGGAATATTTGCGGGCTCGTTAGGGTCCTGATTGGATGATGAGGTCATGCGAAACTGGAGCATTGTTACAAAAATAGTTGTGTCGGCCTGCGGGATTGTATGTGTCTTGGTGATCCTTGGCGGGTTTGTCCTGTTGAATTTCGAGATCCGGATGGTCACCTCTTTTACCACTGAAATTGCAAGAGGAATCAATCAGTTTATCGATAAGAGGGCAGAGGAGGAGATGGCGGATCTGAAAAACAAGATCCAGCTCAATGCTGAAATACTCAGCGGTATAGGCAGCACCTATCTGTATAATCTGGATCAGGATGGTATGAAGCAATCGCTACGTCCCTACATGCGTTATGGAGAGGTCGTTGCCATTAAGGTCGTGGACGAAAGAGGTGCGCCGTTTGCCGCTGTTTGGCGAGATCCTGAGGTGAATACAGGCGATTCTCTGCCCGCGGATTTGGCGCTCGGAAAATACCCTTCGATTTTTGTGGAGTGTATTCGGGAAGGGAAGCAGATCGGAAGCTTTACCGTGTATTATACGGATTCCGTTATTAAGAAGAAGATACTGGAATTGAAAGAGCGGGCCGCCCGGGAAACCGGAAGTTTTGAGGATGTTTCCCGTTCCCAGTTGGACAGAGCGATCTGGAGCCAGGGAGTAGGGGTGTTTTTTATCCTGTTGGCACTGGTTGCATGCCTGATCATTTTCCTGCGCGCGCTGGTTCTCAAACGTCTCAAGGCCGTTTCGGCGGTGGCCAATCAACTGGCTAATTTTGATCTGGGCGTGACCATACAGGCCAAAAACAATGATGAAATCGGGAGGCTTTTAAGGGCCATAGACGACATGGCCTGTTCTTTCAGAAATGTTGTCGGCCAGGTGCAGAGATCGGGCATACAGGTCTCTTCCTCTTCCACGGAATTGGCTGCAACCGTCAGGGAGCAGGAAGTGACCATGGTGAACCAGGTGGCATCCACCGACAAGATGGTGAAGGCGGTGCGGGAAATTTCCACCGTGGCGGGCGGGTTGAAGGAGACCATGCAGCAGGTGGCGGCCAAATCACAAGAAACAGCCGGATTCGCGAGCAGCGGGCAAAACGATCTTGCGCGGATGGAGGAGGCCATGGACAACATGGAGAAAGCCTCGGGCTCCATTTCGGGCAGATTGCAGACGATCAACGAAAAGGCCGAGAACATAACCAATGTGGTGGTAACCATAACGAAGGTCGCCGAACAGACCAATCTACTTTCCCTGAATGCCGCCATCGAGGCCGAAAAGGCAGGAGAATACGGTAGGGGGTTTAATGTGGTTGCCAGGGAGATCCGGCGGTTGGCGGACCAGACCGCGGTAGCTACTCTCGATATTGAGCAGATGGTGCAGGAGATGCATGCGGCGGTCTCGGCGGGTGTGATGGAGATGGACAAATTTATCGGGGAAGTTAAACGAAGCTCTGAAGACGTAGGCAAGATCAGCGGCCAACTGGCCCGGATCATAGAGCAGGTTCAAGCGCTTTCCCCCAGCTTTGAAAATGTAAATGTTTCCATGGCCCAGCAATCCACCAGTGCCCAGGCGATAAACACCGCCATGGTCGCACTCAGCGAAGAAATGAGAGAAACGCTGGATTCTCTTAGTGAAACTTATGCTGCTATAGAGCAATTGAATGAAGCCGCAAGGGGGTTGCATGATGAAGTGTCACGATTCAAGGTGGGTTGAGATTTGATATGTTGATGCTGCTCTTTTATCTTGGCGAAGCCATGTACGCGATCAATTGTGAAAAGATTCGCGAGATCTGTCCTTTGGTTAAGCTCGAAAAAATTCCTCATGTTCCAAACTATTTTGCCGGTCTTTTCAAGTACCGGGGCGCCATTGTCCCCGTGATTGATTTGCGTCGCCTCGTGCAGGACGAGCCTTGCGACATACGGTTGAGTACCAGGATTATTTTGGTGGATTTTAAAGAAAAGGACGGGACGGAATATATCGTCGGTTTTATGGCTGAACGTGTTACCGAGACGGTAAGAAAATGCAGGGAAGAATTTGTGTCGTCCGGAATCAACCTGAACGGAACGCCCTTTCTCGGGGGCATTATGATGGAGAATGACCACATGGTCCAATTGATCGATTTGGATTGTCTTCCCGAAAGTTTTAAACTCCTGCCCATGCCGGATGCCGTGAAACCTGAAAGGAAAGCTTCCGAATGAAGAATGATTTCTAATGTCCTCTAACGCGATAGAAAAATTTCTGGAAGACGAGATTGGCCTGTCCGCGAACGCTGTCGGCTCGGATATCATTTACAAGGCTGTCCAGCTCCGCATGAAAGACTCTGGTCTTAAGAGACAGGAAGAGTATCTGGCCTGCCTCAGGAGGTCTTTAAAAGAGCGGGAAAAACTCATCGAAGAGGTAGTTATTCCTGAGACCTGGTTTTTTCGCAATCAGGAATCCTACGTGTATCTTTGCCGGTATTTCAAGAATGAATGGGTTCCGGAAAACGGGGACAAAACCCTGCGTATTCTCAGCGTGCCCTGTTCCACCGGGGAAGAGCCCTATTCCATTGCCATGTCGCTCATGGATTCAGGAATCGATAGAATCCGAATACAGATCGAGGCGGTGGATATCAGTACGGCGGCTGTCTTAAAGGCGAAAACGGCGAGCTACGGATCGAGATCTTTTCGGGGGGCCGATCTTGCATTCCGGGATCGATATTTTGATATGGAAGGGAATGCCTACGTCCTTAAAGAGTCTGTAAAACAAATGGTGCGGTTTTCCACGGACAACCTTCTGCGAAAGGGTTTTGCGACGGAACGCGATCCCTACGATGTTATCTTTTGTCGGAATTTATTGATCTATTTAAGCCAGGAGGCCAAAAGGGAGGCCCTCGCTGTCCTCAAAAGGCTCTTAACGTGTGATGGCATCCTGTTTTTGGGCCATGCGGAGCGACAGGTTGCCGTGGAGCAAGGCTTTGCAGGCATTCACCGACCAGGCGTGTTTGCCTGCAGAAAAGAGCGGAGAAAACCTCCTGAGGAAAAGAAAACAAAGGCAGATGCGGATGTCTTATGTAAACAGAGGGTCTTTGAAAAGGCAGCCGGAACCGATTTGATAGGAAATGGCATGACCTCTTGTTTTTCAAGGAAGATTGCTTCAAAAAGCGCTTCAAGCCCGGAAACGGTAAGGCGGGAAGTCCCTGAAATACAGATGGATCTTTTCGATGGGGCGCAGCGATTGGCTGATCAGGGGTCTCTTCAATCGGCTCTCGAACTCTGTTCGCAATTCTTGAAACAGAATCCGGCCCATGTTCGTGCTCATTTCCTCATGGGTCTTCTTTTCGAGGCCCTTGATGATGCGGATAGAGCCGAAAATTCGTTTAATAAGACCCTTTATCTCCAGCCGAAACATTCCGATGCGCTGAGTCATCTGGCCTTCATCATGGAACAAAAGGGAGAAAAAGAAAAGGCTTTGAGTCTGAGAAAAAGGGCCATGAAAGGTAACGGAGGCAGCTGAAAGTAACAGCAGAACATGACCATGGAAAGCAGATGCTGGAAAACGATTGGCGTATGGGGTTCGGAAAAACCTCGTTGTCCCAGATTGGAGGAAGTGATTCACTGCCGGAACTGTGACCAGTTTACGCAGGCCGGGCGGAATCTGCTGGAGCGGGAACTTCCGGAAGAATACAAGAGTGAATGGGGACAGATATTTGCCGTCAAGAAAATTGACGCGCCGGTCGGCACCATCGCCATCGTGATTTTCAGAATCGAGGACGAATGGCTTTCGCTGCCGGCGAAACTGTTTGCCGAAATCATCGATATGCGGCCTGTTCACATCCTGCCTCACAAAAGAAGTCCTGTCCTTCTGGGCCTGATCAATGTTCATGGCGAAATTCAATTATGTGTTTCCCTGAAAGAGCTGATCGGGCTTGAAGCGCGGAAGGAAAGCGGTCGGAAGGAAAAAAAGGACCAAGCGTTTATGATGGTGGTCATCAAGAACGATGAGCGTTGGGTATTTCCTGTAAACGAAATCAGTGAGGTACATCATATCCACCCGGATATCCTACAGAACGTTCCGGTGTCCGTGTCTAAATCCAAATCGGCCTTTTCCAAAGGTATTTTCAAATGGAAAAACAGGAATGTGGCTTTTTTGGATGATGAGCTTTTATTCTATACCCTGAGGAGAAGTATCCAGTGACGGAATTCGAGGGAACAGAAAGAGCTTTTTCCAGCATCATGGAACTGTTCAAGACCGAGGTGGATGCCCACACGGCCTCCCTGACGGATGGGTTCATGTCCCTGACATCCCTTCCGGATTTTCCAGAAAGAATACAATCGCTGCTCAAAGAGCTCCATGGCATCAAGGGGGGCGCCAAGGTGGTTGATCTGGAAGAGGCGGTTCAGGCGATCGAGGCCATGGAACGCTTCCTGAAGGCCCTTCATGATGGAGACGTGAAACCGGTGGAGGAGCAGGCAGGCGC
The DNA here is from genome assembly GCA_038252125.1 of Desulfatiglandales bacterium. Taxonomy (GTDB): domain Bacteria; phylum Desulfobacterota; class DSM-4660; order Desulfatiglandales; family Desulfatiglandaceae; genus DUZB01. The sequence continues at coordinate 5,429 of JBBSAR010000006.1, read as the reverse complement.
CCTTGTCAAAGGGGTTGAGTTCCTGGGCCGGATTGCGGAGGCCGCCTGTCGGGGAGAAACCGGCTGGAAGAGCGAAATGGCAACGGATATGGACGATCTCATCGTCGCTCTGAAGACGGATGCGGCCGGTCGAAAGATGGCTACGGTCATTCCGGACGAAACCTTTCATGAGACTGATGTCCCGTCCACATCAGAGGATGAAAGGCCGGAAGATGCAGGGGAAGCAGATGCAGGGAAAGCGGATGGCGCAGGAGATCCTGGAGGGTTTTCAGATCCCGCTCTGCTGGATCTGTTTCAAACGGAGACACAAGGCCATGTGGCGGCGCTCAATGACGGTCTCCTCGCCCTTGAGGACAACCCCCATGGAACCGAACAGTTGGAGGCGCTGATGCGGGCTGCCCACTCCATCAAGGGGGGGGCGAGAATCGTGGGCATGGATGCAGCGGTCAGGGTGGCCCACGTGATGGAGGATTGTTTCGTTGCAGCGCAGAAAGGCGCCGTCGTCCTGGGTTCCGAGCAGATAGACCTCCTGTTGAAAGGGGTGGATATCATCAACCACCTGTCGGAGGGCACGGACATCTCCGGCCGGCATTCCGCTGAATACGACAAAGAGATTGAAAGGTTTGTAGTCGCTGTCAACGAGATGCTGACGCCCCATGATATACCCGGGAAACATTCATTGCCATTAAAAGAAAGTCGCCGGCCCGAACAGGGAAGGGGACCCTTTTCCGGTGAAGCAGTTTCCCAGCCGGCCCGGAAGACGGATGCCGATGTTGCGGATTCTCCCGTCATTTCCGATCCCGCCATGCTCGATCTTTTCCAGGCGGAGGTGGAGACGCACGTAGCGGTTCTCAATGACGGTCTCCTTGCCCTGGAAAACAATCCCCGCGCAACCGAACAGTTGGAGGCACTGATGCGTGCCGCCCATTCCATCAAAGGAGGGGCGAGGATTGTCGGCCTCGATGCGGCCGTCCGGGTGGCCCACGTGATGGAAGATTGTTTTGTTGCCGCACAGAAAGGGGAAGTCCTTCTTGGATCGGAGCAGATCGATATTCTTTTGCAGATTGTTGACGTTCTCATTCAGCTCTCCCGATCGCTGGTGGAAGGCGAAACAGATTGGCTGATGCGCCACCGGGTGGAAATCGACCGTTTGGTAGACGCTATTGCGGAGATTATCGGAAGAGAATCCGCCATTCCCGTTACGCCCGTAGAAGAACCCTCTGCCGGGGGAGAAAAGCCCGGGAAGCACGCCCCCGCGGATTCCGCGGAAGAAACCACCCTCGCCGTTTTCGGAGAGGAGAGAAGTCCGGCGGTAATGCAGGAAATGCCGGGGGCGGATCTTCCTCAGACAAAATCGCTTGATAAGGACCGTACCATACGGGTTACGGCGGGAAAAATTGAACGCCTGATCGGACAGGCCGGAGAGGTGGTTGTAAATGCAGGGTGGCTTCCTTCCTTTTCCGAAGGCCTGCTGAAGCTGAAGAAGAGCCATATGGAGCTTTTTACGGTGCTGGATGAGCTCAGGGAAGTGCTTCTACAGTCCGGCGCCGATCCCTTTCTGGCTGATCTTGCGAACCAGGCCCGGCAGAAAACCAAAGACTGCAGTCTGATCCTGGCGGAAAAATTGAACCAGGTGGATGTCTTCAACAGCAGTTCCGCCAGCCTTTCCGACAGGCTCTACCATGAAGTCATTTCCGTCAAGATGCGCCCTTTTTCCGATGGCGTGAAAGGTTTTCCCAGGATGGTGCGTGATCTCGCGAGGGATCTGGGCAAAAAAGTGAGATTGGAGATCAGAGGAAAAACCACGGAAGTGGACAGGGATATTTTGGAAATGCTGGACGCGCCCTTGAGCCATCTCCTCCGCAATGCTATAGATCATGGGATGGAATCCCCCGAAATGAGGGAGAAGACCGGAAAACCGGAGACCGGAACCTTGCTGCTTGAGGCTACCCATCGATCGGGGATGCTCATGGTTACCGTTTCTGATGACGGATGCGGCGTTGATTTGGAGAAACTGAAGGAGAAGATCGTACGAAAAGGGCTTGCCGGACCCGAAATGGTGCAGAAAATGACGGAACAGGAATTGATGGATTTCCTTTTTCTCCCCGGATTCTCCACCGCGGTGGGGGTGACCGAAATTTCAGGGCGGGGAGTCGGCCTGGATGTGGTGAGGAATATGACCCATGAGGTGGGTGGCGTGGTCCGTGCTTTTTCAAGGCCGGGGCAGGGAATGACGGTCCACATGGAATTGCCCATTACCTTGTCCGTCGTCCGGACTTTTTTGGTCGATATTGCAGGAGAATCCTACGCCTTTCCCCTGGCCAGGATCGAGCGTTGTCTGAAGCTTTCCAGAGAAGATCTGGATACGGTGGAAGATCGGCAGTACTTTAGATTTGACGACAATAACATCGCCTTGGTGGATGTGCGGAGCGTTCTGGAACTGGAGGGCAAGGAAGGAGACGGAGAAGCTCTGTTTGTGGTTGTTATCAGCGACCGACTTAATTTCTATGGTCTTGCCGTGGATGAATTCCTGGGAGAGTGCGATCTTGTGGTAAGGCCGCTTGACCCGCGTCTGGGAAAAGTGCCGGACATCAGTTCGGTTGCGGTAACCCTTGAAGGTTCTCCCGTGCTGATTTTTGATGTGGAGGATCTGGTGCGTTCCATCGATAATCTGCTTTCGGGACGCAGGCTCAAAAAGGTGAGTAGTCTGGTAAAAAAGGACGACGTGAAAAAGAAAAAGCGTATCCTGGTGGTGGATGATTCCTTTACGGTGAGGGAAATGGAGAGGAAGCTGCTGGAAAGCAGGGGATACAAGGTGGAAACGGCCGTGGATGGCGTGGATGGCTGGAATGCGGTCCGCGCCAGTTCCTACGATATGGTGGTATCCGACGTGGATATGCCTCGAATGAATGGCATAGAACTGGTTGCCAACATTAAAAAACATCCCGAATTAAAGTCGTTGCCGGTCATTATCGTATCGTACAAGGACAAAGAGGAAGACCGTATCCGAGGGCTTGAAGCAGGCGCCAACTACTATTTGACAAAAGGAAGCTTTCAGGACGATTCACTGATCAATGCGGCGGAGGACCTTATCGGGGAACCCTGATCTTGCTCCCGGGCAGGGTTCTATTTTAATCATGCGTATTGCCGTTGCCGATAACAAGAATCAAACCGTTGCGCTTCTCCAAAGAATTATTCTGAGCGTCCCGGGGAACGAGATAGCCTGGCTTGCCGGGAGTGGATCCGAAGCTGTAGATCTATCCTTCAGGGACAACCCCGATCTCATATTGATGGAACTTGTCATGCCCGGTGTGGACGGGGTGGAGGCCACGCGAAGAATCATGGAGAAATCTCCTTGTCCGATTCTTTTGCTCACCTCTTCAGTGGAGGGCAATACGGCAGGAATTTTCCGGGCCATGGGATATGGGGCCCTGGACGTGATCAATACGCCTGTTTCGGGAAATGACAGTGTCGCAAAGGAGAGTTCGGTTGCGCTCTTGAAAAAAATTTCGAACATTGGCAGGTTGAAACGAAAGCCCTCTCTCGACAAGGAAAGGCACGGCGTGCTGCCTGTCCCGTTTCATATCCCTCCTCTGGTTGTCATCGGTTCTTCCACTGGTGGTCCCAAGGCCTTGGCGGAGTTGCTTGCGGGGCTTCCCGGCACCCTGCCAGCGGGAGTGGTGATCGTTCAGCATGTTGACGGCGAGTTTTCCTTGAGCCTGGCAAACTGGCTGGATGCCCAGACCTCTTTGAAGGTGCTTCTTGCATCCCATGGCCGCAAACCGATACCGGCTACGGTATTTCTGGCAGGCAGCAACGATCATCTGATTATCACCGAAGAATTGGCCCTTGTTTATACGGCGGAGCCCAAGGGGCTGCCCTACCGGCCATCCGTGGACCTCTTTTTTGAAAGCGTGGCCCGCCACTGGCCTGAAAAGGGGGTCGCGGTCCTTCTGACTGGAATGGGCAGAGACGGCGCCAGGGGGCTGGCAGCACTCAGAAGTGCCGGATGGTATACCATAGCACAGGACGAGGCCACCAGCGTAGTGTACGGGATGCCGAAAGCCGCCAAGGAACTGGGGGCGGCCGTGGATATTCTGCCTATCGGCCGCATTGCGCCGGCCATCCTTGATTTCTTCAGAAAAAAGTCCGAAGCGGTTTTATCCCCTTTCAAAAGGACCCTCAATCAGCGTTGACAGGAACAGAAATGACAGACACGTTTTCCTTGAAAAGCCATCATATCACCGTGCTGCTTGTGGACGATCAGAACATCGTGGGCGAGACCGTCCGACGCATGCTGGCGCCCGAGCGGGATATCGATTTTCACTACTGTCAGGATCCGACCAAGGCTATAAAGACGGCCAACCGGATTCACCCGACGGTTATTCTTCAAGACCTTGTTATGCCTGAGATAGACGGGCTTACCCTGGTTCGTTATTATCGGGCCAATCCTGAAACCCATCATGTCCCGCTCATTGTTCTGTCGAGTAAGGAGGAAGCCCTCACAAAGGCCGAGGCCTTCGCCCTGGGAGCCAACGACTACCTCGTCAAATTGCCCGATCGGCTGGAAATAATTGCACGCATACGCTATCACTCCAATGCCTACATCAACTATCTGCAAAGAAAGGAGGCCCAGGTTCAGCTTGAAAAGGCGAATATGGTGATCCGGAAGACGTTCGGTCAGTATCTCTCCGATGACATTGTCCATTCCATTCTGGAATCGCCTGAAGGGTCTGCCCTGGGAGGAGAAAAGCGCTTTGTCACGATCATGATGACGGACCTTCGAGGATTTACCGCCATCGGCGAGAGGCTTCCTGCCGAGGATGTGGTCAGCATCATCAATATCTATCTGGAAACCATGACGGAGATCATTCTCAAATACCAGGGGACCATCGATGAGTTTATCGGCGATGCTATTTTTGTGCTCTTCGGCGCCCCCGTGTTGCGGGAAAATGATGCCAAGCGCGCGGTTGCCTGTGCCATTGAAATGCAGAATGCCATGGCGGAGGTGAATCGCCGTTGCAGGGAAAAGGGTTATCCGGAAGTTCATCAGGGGATCGGCATCAATTCAGGACAACTGGTGGTGGGGAATATCGGATCGAAAAAACGGATGAAATACGGCGTGGTGGGCAGAAATGTCAATCTTACCGCGCGGATTGAATCCTATACCGTGGGAGGCCAGATTTTTATTTCAGAGAACACCCTGGAGGAATGCGGGGAACATCTTCTCAGGATAGACGATCGGATCGAGGTCATGCCCAAGGGGGTGAAAAACCCTATTACTATTTTTGAAGTGGGTGGAATACGAGGGGATGTCAACGTGTTTCTGCCTGAAAAGATTGAGACGGTTCTCCAGGAGCTGAAGCAGCCTGTATCCATCCTTTTTACCATCCTGGAAGGAAAGCATTCGGGCGCCGATCTCCACGGAG
>JBBSAR010000005.1:0-25106 GCA_038252125.1 Desulfatiglandales bacterium | reverse complement strand
TCGCGATCAATTGATCCGGTGGAAGGGGGTTGTCGGTGAACGCGTAAAGCAGGGATTGAGCGGAGAGCCTCTCCTGCAGGAATGTTCGGATATCCTTCTGAAAGAAGATCCCTGCCTTGCCGCTTACCACTTGATGGATGCCCCAACGCAGGAACGGGAACAGGTCTTCATGCGGAATTCCGTAAAGGGGTTCGCTGAATTTCTATTAAGGGTAGAAAAACCATGAACAATTATGATCAACTGGAAAAAAAGAATTTCAGGACGCTGATAGCCTCGGATGGACAGGACGATCTCAAGGAGAGGCTGAATATTCTGGATGCCTTCCTGGACACGGAAGAGCATATCACGCTGGAGGAGCTTTGCCGCTTTCTCGAGGAAAAGGGGCATTCCTTTGACCCGAAATTCGTAAGACAATGTCTCAATCGGATGGTTGACCTGGGTTTTGCCCAAAGAAAACAGTTTGAAGGACAGCCCATACGATACGAACACAGGCATTTGGGGAAGCATCACGATCACCTGATCTGCACAAAATGCGGGAACATTCTTGAGTTTGCCAATGATGACATGGAGAGGCTGCAGGTAGAAATATCCGCCCAGTACGGTTTTCACATGCTTCAACACAGGATGGATATCTATGGCATATGTTCCCGCTGCCTCAAGAGGAGAAAACCGCTCATGCCCCTGGCCATGGCCAGACCCCGGGAGCAGGTCGTAATCAGAGAGATAACCGCCGGGTTTTCAAGGGAGAGCGAACTGATAAATATGGGGCTTCGGACGGGTGACACCATTGAAATTATCAGCAACTCGGGCCGGGGAAGAATTATCCTGGGGCATGGACAAACCAGAATCGGCGTCTGCAGAGGGATAGCCCAGAAAATCATGGTTTCCCTGGCGGAGAAGGAAGAGGATCGCGGCGAACCCTGAGCCTTACCGCCAACGAAACGCTTAGGCAGCGCGCTGCAGAAATTCCCTTAACCTATCCCTGACGGCCCGGATCATTTTTTCCCCCTTGCTCCGGTATTCGTAGCGCTCCTTTTCCTCCTCGGTTACAGCATCCGGTCTGTGGCGCAACTTGAGTTTTATGACCGCCATATGATCGTCCCGCATAAACCTCCGATAAATGAGGTTCATGGGTGGGATTCTGAACTCTTCCCGTGAAATCGACGCTGCCCAGTCCACAATGTATGGCCGACCATCGTCGCCAAGGATGGTATTGGGGGCCCGTTTGAGATCACAGTGGGCGACGCCCCTCGCATGACAACGGGAAATAAGCTGCTCTAAGGCATCAAAAAAAGATTCAGGAACCTCTCCCGTCTTCTCAAGGCTCTCCATATCCTTCCCCGGGATTGCTTCAAAAATCAGTGCCGTACCCGAAACGCTCCGGTATAAAGCCGGAACCCCCTGAATTCCCTGCAACTTCCCATAGGCTCTTTCCTCCCGCCACAAAAGAAAGCGACCCACGAAGTTTCTGTAAAAGAAACGGTTCGTGCTGAAATCTTTCATAATCGCACTTTTTCCGTTTTCTTCCAGAAGCCAGATGGCGGGTCTGGTGCTCGTGGGTTTTCTGAAAATCTTTTCCTTCTTTCCCGTTAAGGAAAGGGTATCGGCCTCAACGCACATCGGTTGTCCTATCGGAAGATTCCTTTCAGAATTACTTCAATGCCCTTATCAGCCCCTCGGCAACAACGGCGGGTCTGCTGAAGAGCGTCTCGTGGCCGCCGGCCATTTCAATCAGATCATGCTGCCCGAGCCCTTGCGCCATACCGAGATAGGCGCCGGGAGGAAGAGAAGCGTCATCCCTGCAAAATAGAACGGTGCGGGGAATTTTCAGGGAATTAAAATCCCCGGTGTTCACGGGCGTCGTAAAAATGGAGATGGGCTGAGGAACAAGCCGGCTGATCAATGCATCCTGTTTTTCCACCGGGTCCTGACCCATGAGCATATTTCTGACAAAACCTTCATCCACAGGTACGCAGTTATCCGGTGAAGCCTTCGCCGCCATGGCCATCCCTTCAGCGACCTCCGGAGGGACCAGGTCGAACTGACTCTTTCCATCCGGCAGCACAAAGGCATTATGAAAAATGAGTTGAGCAATATTTCCGGAGGCTTTGGGCGCCGCGGCCTGCATCAGAAAGCCTGCGCTGGAATGACCGACCAGGACTACGGGTTTTTTCTGGCGCTCCAGAAGGGTGACGATTGCGTCCACATAGTCCGCAAATTCGATTCGTGACCGATCATCCTCTGGATTGTGCCCCGGCATGGTTGGCGCTTCGGCAGTATGCCCGGCCTTTTTCAGTTCTTCCATTACCCCTTCCCAACACCATCCTCCATGCCAGGCCCCATGCAGCAAAATGAAATGACTTGCCATTTCTTTCTCCTTTATTCATATAGTTGCAGACAAAACATCGGATCACACTTGAACTTTAAACTTTTTTTCACCACTCCAGCCATCCAGATTCCCAACGCGATCCCGGCAACATTTGCGAGCATATCTCCAAAGGAAAAAAACCTTCCCGGAACCATCATCTGCGCAAACTCCAGGCTTATTCCAAGCGGGGCCATAAGCAGCGCCCCCCTCAAAGCAGCAGGCGGTGAGAACGCAAAAAACGGGAGAACGCCCAACCAGAGATAGGCGAGAAGATGTTCAACTTTATCGGATTCCCTAAACTCTAACGGGATTTCTAATTTTGGCAGAAGCGAGAGAAATACCACGAGGATAATGGAACAAATCCATAAGGTCCGGACGACGGGATTTGGAGTTAAAAACCTGGTTTTCTTGCCGTAAGGTGGCGATGATATAGTTTTTTCTTCCATTATTACAGGAGCTTGTACCATAACATTCATTTAATGAATAAGGGGATGCCGGCAACGGTCATCACTACCTTGTCGGCAAGAGCCGCCAACTCCTGGTTCAGTGTGCCGGCCAGATCCCTGAACTGTCTCGCCAGCGGGTGCAAAGGAACAATTCCCGTGCCCACTTCATTGGACACCAGAATAATGGCCCTTTTCCTTTTTGAAAGAGTGTCCAAGAGTTTCGCTCGATAAATGGGAATTTTTTCGGCGCCCATCTTCATCAGAACGTTGCTTTGCCAGATGGTCATACAATCGACGAGAACCACATCGGCGCCTTGGCATTTTTGTTCCAGCGCCTCAGCTATGTTCACCGGTTCTTCCACCACATCCCACCGACGACCGCGAGCTTCCTTGTGAAGCCTGATTCTTTCTTCCATCTCCTCATCCGTCACCTCCGCGGTAGCGAGAAAGAGGCAGGACGCGTAATGATCTTCGGCATATTTCAAGGCCCAGGAACTCTTACCGCTTCTTGCCCCTCCAAGCACAAGAATCATCTCATTTTTCAATTTTTCGCTCATTTTCTCCAAAAACTCTGATTCAGGAAAAGGGGGTTAAAGTGCAAACCAGGAGTGTTGCCTTTGATTTACACCATAGCGGTAAGATAAACGCCGGAGGTTTTCAAATCTGAATTTCATACCCTTCGCGGGCGGCGTGAACAATCATGTCGGAACAGTTTTTCAAGGCAAGATCCCTGCAGCGGGACACAATCATATCTACCTCGTCATCTTTGCGGGGAGGATGATGATGAAACAGGATCAATTCCTTCACACATGCCTTTAAAGCAAGGTTCACCGTGGATGCCCAATCCGAATGCCCCCAACCCGTATGCCGGCCTATCTCCTCCGGGGTAAACTGTGCATCATGGATCAACAGGTCTACGTTCTTGCAGAAACGGATAAAATCGGCCGGCCTTGTTCCGGCCCAGGCCTTATCGGTCAATTCATTGTCCGTAATAAACGCGATGGTTCGATTGTTTTCCTTAAACCTGAATCCGAAACCGCCCTGTGGATGGTGCAGGAGAATGGTGTCAATCTTCACTCCGCCTATCTCCACGGGGCCCTTTCTTATCCGGTCCAAGTTCTTTATTTCAGCACTCAGTTGCTCGAATTTGATGGGGAAGAAACCATCCCCCATATTGTTGTCGAAAATGGCTCTCAACCCCTTCAAACAGCCGGGAGCTCCATCGACGAAAATCTTGGTGGTAGGGATGTAAGCAGGGTCGAAAAAAGGAAAACCCTGGATATGGTCCCAATGCTTGTGGGTCATCAGGAGATGGATATCAATTTCCTCCCCCTGCTCCATCATGCATTCACCCAGAGGCCTGATACCTGTTCCCGCATCTATAATAATTTTTTTGCCCGCTTCCGTGGTAATCTCAACACAGGACGTGTTCCCGCCGTAACGTATCGTATCTCTTCCGGGAGCCGCAATAGATCCTCTCGTGCCCCAAAATTTGAGTTTCATCTTCTCAATGGTCCTTTATCTCTGGTCAAAACACCCTGATTTTCGATTCTTACGTTATGAGGGCAACCATGTCAATTCAAAAACCGGTATATCGACAGTCTCCATAATGGTTAATCTTCGTTCAATCGCCCATATACAGGGAAGCAAAGATCTTCGCATCCTGGATAATATCCGATATGAGACAATATTCATTGGGTTGGTGGGCCGTATCCTGGCAGGTGTGCCAGACTGCCGCGGGAAGCCCTTTCCGTCGAAAAGAGGCTGCGACGGTGCCCCCGCCTATTCCCATGGGGACGGCTGTCTTTCCTGTAACTTGGTAAATAGCGTTGGCAAGCGCCCTTACGACCGGTGCATCGGGTGAAGTAGGCAGTGCAGCATCCTGCCTGAGGACAATTTTAACATCGATATCCAGTCCGTTTTCTCGGGCGATTCTTCCAGCAATCTCTTTGGAAGCAAGAACCACTTCATCCAACGCATAACGGGGCAGAACCCGACAGTCGAGATAAAAAATGTCACTCCCGGATATGGTGTTTATATTGGGAACATTTCCTTCTATCTTTGTGGGTTCAAAAGTAGATGTGGGGGGGCTGAAAATAGCGTCCGAATCGGCAAACATGTTTTTAAGGTCCTGCAAAGAAATAATCAGTTTCGCGGCGCCCAAAAGGCTGTTGTTTCCTTTATCGGGGGTGCTTGCATGGCACTGGCGCCCATGGATGGAAAACTTTAACCAGAGCATCGATTTTTCGGCAACCTCCACCATGGTGCCCTCCTCGTTTCCCGCATCGGGGACCACTATGAGGTCATTCTTCTTGAAATACCCCCCACAATTTTCCAGCAGGTAATTGAGGCCGTAATCGCTCCCCGTTTCTTCATCCGCCACAACCACGAGACCGATAGATTTTTTCAGAGACATCCCCGAATCCAGGATCGCTTTCAGCGCAAGATAAGGGCTTACAAAACCGTGCTGGTTATCTTCGACGCCTCTGCCGATAATCCTGTCTCCGTCGACAATGATCACATAAGGATCACCATCCCAGAGATCCGGATTTCCGGGCGGAACGATATCCGCATGACTGAGCACCCACACGGTTTTCTCCGCTGAAGCACCCTCCCAGAGAGCGATAAGATTTGGTCGATATTGATCCTGCGCCTTTGCGTCCGGCGCCTTGACGATTCGTAATTCAGACGGCCCCAGTTTCTCAACCAGATCCATTATAAACGCTATTTTTTCGTGTTCTCCCGAGCCCCCGTTTTGAGGCCCCAGGGCCACCCGCGCCGTCAGCTCCCGCTGGAGATCGATGATTTCGTCCCGATACCCGTCTATTCGTGTAAAGATGGTTCCCATGTGCGACATGATTCTATTCCCGTTGGAAAGATGTTATTTCGTACTTTTTCCTGAACAAAGGAGGCGTCATTCGATTATAATTTCTGAGATCTTTTCTTCCTTCTGAATGATCTTTTTCATTTTTCTGTAAACAATAATCCCCTGGAGCAAAACAAATGCCCCACCAGGCAAAAGAAGGATTCCCACGGTCACAAAGACCGGATCGGTCGAGAACTTGATTAACGCAAGGCCCCCGCCTACAAATGCCAGAGCCGTTCGAAAGTAGGAAAGGAACGTCCTTCGATTTGCAAGATCGGTCCGGTATTCCGCCAGATGATCCCGGACAAGTACTTTCTCCCGCTTGAGTCTGTTCACATTCTCTATGGGCATTTCCATATTCAGTGTTCCGTGTTAATATTTGGATCCATTCACCGGTTATTGCGGAAGCAAAGAAAAAATAGTGCAAATACAAACGAGAGTCAAGCTTCTCTCCCGGAAATCAGTCGGAAGATGAGGCGGTAATGGGTCAAAGCAGCGGGCCTGCCAGATGGGCCGCGTTCTCGATAAAACGTTTAATGCGTGGACGCTTTCGCCATTCTTCGAGATCCAGGATACGGCATTTTTCCAGATATCTTTTCTGCATGGTCCGGACTTCCTCCGTAAAATTCTTATCATAAATAAACAGGGAGATTTCGAAATCCAGCCATAGACTCCGCATATCCAAATTCACAGACCCGAACACGCTGAATTCTCCGTCGATGGTAATCGATTTGGTGTGAAGCAATCCTCCTTGAAAACCGGCGATCCGCACTCCCGCGGACATCAAATCGTCAAAAAATGAGCGACTGGCATGGTGCACCAGTTTTGAGTCCACTTTGTCGGGAACAATCACGGTGACGTCCACTCCCCTCAGTCCTGCTGAAATCAGCGCAGTCAGGAGTGCGTCATCCGGAACAAAATAGGGGGTGGTAAGAACCAGTTCCTTTTGCGCGGTATAGATGGTCGTCAACAGCAACTGGTGAATTGCCTCGGGCGTATATCCAGGTCCTGAAGGAACAACCTGTACCGAGGTTCTTCCAGCCTCTGGAACAGGAAAAATATCCGGACAACTCTTGAGCAGTTCCAGCCCGGTTTTACTTTCCAGTTCCCAATCCACAAAGAATGTGCCTCCCAGTGCTTCAACGGCCGGCCCTTCGATCCGAATCATGGCGTCAATCCATTGCCCGACCCCCTCATCCTGCTTAAAATAGCGCGGATCCACCAGATTCTGGCTCCCCGTATAGGCGAGTTTCCCATCTAAGACCGCAATTTTCCGGTGATTTCTGAGATCCGCCCTCGCGGTCAGGGTTCGGAGCGGACCAAGGGGGAGGGATTGAATCACTCGAATGCCGGCATTCTTCAGACGTTTCGCCATCTCGCCACGCAGAAAAATCTTGCTTCCCACCGCATCCAAAATAATCCGGCACACAACGCCCCTTTCTGCCGCACGCAAGAGCGACTCCCCCACATCATCGGCCATTCCTCCCGGTTCCCATATATAAAATTCAAGGTTAACCGAATGTTTTGTCTCATCGATATCGGAAATGAAGGACTCGAAAAACGTCTCAAAATCCGAGATCAGACGCAAGGCATTGCCTTCCATAACGGGAAAGCCGATCACTTTTTCAGCGTGACGTCTGATGGAAATAGTCAAAGGGCAAACATCCGGTTGCGGAACAGGGGTATGCTTTCTCAGATCAAGCTGCCACTTTTCGAGCATATCCCGCACACATTTACCGCGCTTCATGTAATCTTCGCCAAGACGGTTTTCGCCGATGAGAAGATAAACAAGGGCGCCGGCAAAAGGAATGCTGATAATCACCGCAAGCCATGCAAGGGACACTCCAACCGGTCGTCGTCTCATAATAACGCGGACGGACAGACTAATAACAATCATCCAGTGCAAAAGGTATATCAACGTTGTCGTAGAAACAAAATCTGTCATTGGGTGCTCTTTCTGTAGGATACGTTATTTCAGACTTCTGAAACCTGAAACCTTTGCCCGCACAAAATAAGCCACAAGCTCATGCACTTTCCTATACCGATCTTAGAGTCATAAGTCAATGAAAACACAACAGGATCAAGCAGCATAAATGAGCATGAAAAGAAAGAATCCTATTCAAATTTCCTGGCAGCGAATTACAGCATCAGGAAGCCATTCCGTGCCATTTTTTTTGAATAAGATACAAAAGAAATTTATTTGACATTCACAACAAGCCGGCTGTACACTGTTCTTGCGGATAAGTATAGGATTTTCATAGAATAGATTTCTTATCTGAGCATCTCAGAATGGAGGAAAAGATGAGGGGCAATATCTGTATAAAGGCAATGGGATCCGTCTTGATTACCCTCTTCACAGTCGCTGTGTTTTCAAATCCCGGCCTTGCGGAATCACTGGTTCCTCTCTGGAAAAGTCAGAGGATTTATGTCCCCATCTACTCCCACATCTATCTAACCGATAAGAGAAAGATCAAGCTGGATTTATCCGTGACTCTCAGCATCAGAAACACGGATGATGCCAAACCGATCACGTTCCAAGTCGTGGACTATTTCGACTCCGAAGGCGCCCTGGTTAAAAAATTCATCACAAAGCCCCTTACCCTGCAGCCCATGTCTTCGTCGTATTTCACCATTGAGGAGTCCGATTCAAGCGGTGGATGGGGGGCCAATTTTATTCTGGAATGGAAAGGCGATGAAAAGATCACGGAACCTGTAATTGAAGCCATTCATTCGGGGGCACGAGGGACCCACTCCTACCTTTTCAATACCAAAGGAAGGGTCATAAGAGGGGTATTTGAATAATTGCGTCAGGTCTGTTTTTGCAGTTCTTCTCTGACCGCGAGGCCAATCTTTTCAAGCGTGTACGGTTTTTTCACGTACTTGCCGGCACCCAGTTTCCGTGTCATATCTACTTCTGTTGTCTTCGCATATCCGCTTGCAATGATCGCTCTCTGGCCGGGACGAATCTTCAAAATGTCATCATAGGTCTCCCTGCCGTTTTTTCCTTTGGGCATGATCATATCAAGGATCACCAGATCTGCCGTGTGCTCCCGCAAATAGTCAACGGCTTCTTCTCCGCTTGAGACAGCTATTGCCTGGTAGCCCAGGCGGACCAACATCTTGCACGCAATCTCCCTCTGCCTCTCCTCGTCATCGACCACCAGAATCCGCTCTCCGTCGCCGGCATAGCTTTCCAGTGCCACTTTCCCTTTTTCGGTTCTTTTTTCCTCCTCCCTGGTCACAGGAAAGAACAGCTCGAAAACCGTCCCTTTCTTCCCGCTCTTCACCTTGATATGTCCCTCATGATCCTGGACCGTATTCCAGACAATAGCCAATCCCAGACCCGTGCCACTCCTTCCCAGAACCTTCTTGGTGTAAAAAGGTTCGAATATCCTTTCAAGATCCACGGAAGAAATGCCCAATCCGGTGTCCGCGACCGTCAACAGGACATATTCACCTGAACGGATATCTTCATATCCCTCCAGAGGTTCATCAAGATATCGATTGCAGGTGGATATGCAAACCGTCCCCGCGCCGTCGATAGCCTCTGACGCATTCGAGATCAAATTCATCAGGGTTTTCCGTATGTGGATGGGAGAACAACGGATATTCAGCAGATCATGGGCAAACAAAGTTTCGAATACAACAGCGGCATGGATGGCGACAAGTCTTTGGTGCTCGGGTGAATTCATATAATCCGTGATCAACGAATTCAAATTGCAGATCTCCCTCCCCGTGGCAACCCCTCTGGCTACCGTGAGTAAATCCGCAACCACATCGGCGGCCCGCATTCCGGACTCCTGTATAGTCTTTATCGGTTTCCGGATGGGACTATCTTCAGGTAAGTCCATCAAAATAAGGTCGGGATAGCTTACAATCCCTGACAGAATATTGTTCAGGTCATGGGCAATTCCCCCTGCCATAAGGCCTAAGGATTTCATTTTATGAGACTGAACCATCTGATTTTGAAGGCGTTTGATCTCTCTTTTGGCCAGTACCTGTTCCGTCACATCCCGACCCGCGCCAGTGATATAAGGCGCTCCGTCATCCGGTTCAACCATTGCACTCCGGTAATCAATGTAGATCCTTTTTCCGTTCTTGGCAAAATAAGCGCTTATTCCTTCATGATACCCTTTTGTTTTGAGCTTCTCCAGGTATTCCAATTTGAACAGCGGACCCATTTCAGGCTCCATGAAATCAGATGCCGGCCTCCCGATCAATTCCCCTTTTTCATACCCGAAGGCTATGCCCATGGCACGATTAACGGAAAGAAATCGTCCCTCCAGATCCTGCGTGTATATCAAGTCGGTTATAGAATCGAAAAGATCACGGAATTTTTTTTCTGATTTCAAAAGCCGTTCTTCGTCCTTTTTCTGTTCCGTGACATCTCTGGCAGCCCCGGTAATGGACATAACCTTTCCGGATGCGTCCTTCATGGGCGATTCATCGATTTCAAGCAGTACAAGTTCGCCATTCTTCTTCGCCAACTCAAGAAGATATGGATTCTGCCTTTCTCCCGTTGTAATCGCTTTGTCAGTAATTTCAAACCCCTTCTTATTCATGGGGTTGTCCGTCACGAATTCCGTCCATTTTCTCTTCATCTCCTCTGAAGTGTACCCGAGAATGGACTTGGAGTTTGGGCTTACATAGGTAAAACGATGTTGGGTGTCGTGGATGTAAAACAGCTCGTTGCTATGTTCTATAATACTGCGAAGCATTTCCCGGCTCTGCTTCAGCGCTTCCTCCGTAAGCTTACGCTCACTCACATCCCGGATGATACCGCAAAATCCAACACCTCTTCCGTTCACATCCACCATTTGGGACACCGAGGCTTCAACCTGAACCTTTTTGCCGTCTTTCCTCCTGATTTCCCATTCAAATCCCTTCACGGCTTTTCCGGTGCGGTACACTTGGTTAAAGACATTCGTTCCTTCCCGCGCGGTTTCCTGATCCGTGTATTGCCGTATGTTTGCCCCTTGCAGCTCATGTCGAGAATATCCACTGATCCTGCATAGTGAGTCATTGAAAAAAGTCAAACGGCCTTGCACATCATTTTCGTAATAGGCCTCCTCGATGGTGTTCAGAATAGTCCGGTATCTTTGCTCGCTTTTTCGCAGTTCGGTTACCAGGCGGTTTCGTTCCAGTTCGGCCTGTTCCAGCTCGCGAATTCGTTCCATCAACTCTTTGTGGGTATCCATTTCAGACATGATCACGGCTCGATGAAAAAAAAGGCAGCTATTATTATCCATCCATTTTCCGTACCAGCATGGAAGGGCCGGTGCTGCCATAGGAATCAGATGCGGCAGCAAAAAAGACCTCGTGCCGGAATGGCTTCCTGATTCCGTATTTCGCTGCCAGGAAAATTGAATAAGATACGATACATTTTACATTTTTTATTGTCAATAATGTTCCCATGGGTGTAGAATCAGGTGAAATAGATAAGAAAAAGGAGAAAACCATGAAAGACATTCACAACGTAGCCGTTCTGGGAGCGGGAGCCATGGGCGCCTATTTTGCGACCCGGTTTTTTACCGCCCCCGGATTCGCCACATCCCTGATCGCTAAGGGAGAAAGAGGCACGCGACTCGAAAACGATGGCCTGATCGTAAACGAAAAACACTATTCCCTGCCCGTGTCCCAACCGGAGCAGGTCACTGAACCCGCGGATCTCATCATCGTCGCCCTCAAGCATCACCATCTACAGGAAGCCACGGGAGACCTGAAAAAACTGGTAGGCGAAAACACCACCATTATTTCCATCATGAACGGTCTGGACAGTGAGCCCTATATCGGGGCCATTTACGGGATGGACAAAATCCTCTATGCGGTTTCGGTGGGAATTGATGCCCTTCGCGACGGGAATCGCATCAACTACACCAAACCCGGAACGCATTTCTTCGGGGAAGCCATAAACGACACGTGCAGCGAGAAAGTGCTGCGCGTACAGGAAGCCTTTACCCGGGCGGGGATCGACTACAAGACCCCGCAGGACATGATCCGCATCCTGTGGTGGAAGTTCATGATCAACGTGGGAATGAACCAGGCATCAGCCGTGATGGGCGCCCCCTACGGAGTCTTCCAGACCTCGCCCGAGGCCAGGGCTGTGATGGAATCCCTGATGCGGGAAGTCATTAATTTGGCCAAGCCGGCAGGGGTGAACCTGGAGGAAAAAGACGTGGAAGAATGGGACAAGGTCCTTCAGGATCTGTCGCCGGATGGCAAAACCAGCATGCTTCAGGATATGGAAGCAGGGAGAAAGACCGAGGTGGAGGTTTTTGGCGGCAAGGTCGTAGCACTCTCAAAGGAGTACAACATTCCGGCCCCGGTAAATGAAACCCTCCTCCATATTATTCAAGTCATGGAGAGGCGAAATGCTTCTTTGTCGTAAACCGGCCTTTATTTAAGCGAGATGGCTTTCTCCGGACAGACCTCCTGACAGCAAAAACAGGTGATGCAGATATCCGGGTCCACTTCCGGGAACTCTTCTCCCATGGACAACGCCGACACGGGACATTGATCGATGCAGGTCTGGCAACCTGTACACAACTCCGGATCCACACGCGGTCTCAAGAGCATTCGACTATGGAGAAACGCCTGCATCGATTCATTGTTGAGAATCGCCTCACCACTTAAGGGCGGAAGTTTGAAATCCGGAATCGGCTCCAATTTTCCCACGATTTCAATGGTATTGAGATCATAATCCCCCAGGCCCATCTCCTTGGCCTTTTGAAGAAACCGCAACAGGTGCGGTTCACATCCCATCATTTTCGCTACAACCGCATCCATTGCCACGGCGTTATCGGAGGCCAGGATCAGGCCGATGTCCCTCAAATCCGGCGAAGCCGGGCCATTGCCTTCCATCCCCACCACGGCGTCCATCAGGAAAAAATCCGGCACGCGAAGCCTGAACACATCCACCAGCATTTCATGAAACCGCTCCGGACTGCCGGCCGCCTTGTGCAGTTTGGCTTTCTGCGCCCCGGGAAGGAATCCATAACTGTTTTTTATGGCGCCGGTGAGCACGGTCAGGCCATGTGTCTTGAACTTCGGCAGGCTGATAATTACATCCGCATCCTGAACGATTCTTGAAAGGCTCACCTGCGCCATGTAATCCGGGTTAAAATCGACCTTCAGGGAATCATTCCCGATGTTCCGATAATATTTTCCGGCTGCTTCCATCAGGCCCGTTTTTTTAAAACTTTCCTCGTTTGCCCCATAGCTCATAAGCCCGGGGTTATCCCCCACGACAATAGAGGAAGGCCCCATGGTTTCCACTTTCTCCACCACGGCGCGGAGAACGGCCGGATGGGTCACGACTCCCTCATCAGCCAGTGTAGCCCGAAGTACATTAGGTTTGATCAGTACGGTCTTTCCTTTCAGATCAAGGGGAAAAAGTTCAAAAGCCCGTTCCACGGCCTGACGGACATTTTTGTAAGTTGCAGGGTGAATCATTACCTTGGACATGTTCTAAACCTCGTTTAAAGTTGTTTGCCTCATCTCAGTTAACAGATAGAAGAAACAGCTGTCAATCCTTTAGAGACATCCCCGCAAAAATCCTCGTCCACAATGCAAATGTTCCCACGCGAAGATCCGGATTCAATACCCTGAATTGAACACCTTTTAACATTTTATTCAGTTTTTTTCCAACAAAAGTTTGGTTGACCGCCTCGCATTACTTCCTAAGTAATAGCTTGAATTCATGTAGTTAAATTATCGATTATACAGGCATAGATTGCCGAGATACTTCTCTATGGATGCTTCCTGCAAAGTCCAGAATCTTTACATCCTGCTATTCATTCTTAAATTGGAAACATCAGTCTCGCGTGAACGCTCCTAAAATTAGAAGAGGTTCTTCCCGTTCCGGATGCTTCAATGGCTATCGCCCCACGGGACTGAAATACAATTTCACGCCTTAACTCTTTTACTGAAGAGAAAAATATACGGAGGATCCAAATTTATGGAACATGAGCAAAATAAAATGCAAGTGGATCAAATTCCGCTCGAAATCCCCATATTGCCGTTACGAAACGCAGTCCTTTATCCGTTTTCCGTTATGCCCCTGATCGTGGGCATCAAGCGATCCAAGAAACTCGTAGAGGATGCCGCAAAGGACGACAGGATTATCGGAATCGTTACCACCCGGGATTCGTCGGTTTCCGAACCACAGCCCGGCGAGACGTACGAAATAGGAACTACAGCAAAAATTGAACATATTGTACACATGAACGATGGAAACCTCGAGGTGCTTGTTCGAGGGTTGGATCGTTTTCATGTGGATCGCTGGCTGGCCACGGAACCTTACCTGAACGCCCATATCGAACTGCAAATTGAAATGGTTGACAAGGACCTGGAAATGGAAGCTCTTGCACATACCGTGCGAAGCCTTTCAAACGATGTTTTCAGGCTTTCAAAGAAATTGCCCAAAGAGGTGGGCATGTTCCTGAACCAGGTTCAGGACCCGGTAACCCTTGTCTATCTTGTTGCGCACAGTATCGGAATGGAAGTTGAAAAGGCACAAGCCATTCTGGAAGAAAGAGATGTAAAGAAGAAGTTTCACCTGCTTATTTCCCATCTCTCTCACGAAAAGGAAGTCCTTACCCTTGGGGAAAAAATTCAGACCCAGGCACGGGAAGGGATGGACAAGGCCCACAGGGAATACTACCTGAGACAGCAGCTCAAGGCCATTAAGGAAGAACTTGGCGAAACCCCCGATGAAACCCCGGTGGAAGATGAATACAGGGAAAACATCGAGAAGGCCGATCTCCCGGAAGAGGCATCCAAAGAGGCTCTTCGGGAGTTGAAACGGCTGTCGGGCATGTCGCCCCAGTCACCCGAATTTTCCGTCATCAGGACCTACCTGGATTGGATACTGGCATTGCCCTGGAAGGAAAAAAGTGAAGATCAATCCAACATTGACAGTGCGCGAAAAGTCCTGGACGAAGATCATTTCGGCCTGGAAGAGGTGAAGGAACGCATCATTGAATACCTGGCCGTGCGGAAACTTTCCAGAGACCGCGCAGTGGAGCAGGAAAGTTGTCAACCAGTGGAGCTCAAGGAACGTTGCGGGGCCATCCTTTGTTTCGCGGGCCCTCCCGGTGTTGGAAAGACCAGTCTGGGTCAGAGCATCGCCCGAGCCCTGGGGCGGCGTTTCTCGCGCATGAGCCTTGGGGGAATGAGGGATGAAGCGGAGATCCGGGGTCATCGAAGGACCTACATCGGCGCCATGCCCGGACGGATAATGCAGGCCCTCAAGCGGGCAGGCACGAACAATCCGGTTTTCATGCTCGATGAGGTGGATAAAATCGGAAATGACTGGCGGGGCGACCCGGGCAGCGCTCTCCTCGAGGTCCTTGATCCGGCGCAGAACTTTGCGTTTCGCGATCATTATCTCGACGTGGATTTCGACCTGAGCGACGTCATTTTTATCACCACCGCGAACCAGCTCGAAACTATTCCCCCTGCCCTGCGTGACCGCATGGAAATCATCACGCTGGATGGGTATACGGAATATGAAAAGATCCAGATTGCCCGGGACCACCTGGCGCCGAGGCAGTTGGCAATGCACGGTCTTCGGGAGGAGGAAGTTGCTTTTGATGAGGAAGCCTTTCGCAAGATTGTTCACGACTACACCCGAGAGGCCGGTGTGCGAAACCTGGAACGCCGTATCGGTTCCATCTGCAGAAAAGTCGCGGTCAAGATCGCCGCGGAGGAGGTGACACAGGTCACGGTTACGCCGGAACTGGTGAGGGAATACCTCAAAAAAGAGCCCTTTGAGTCGGAGCTGTCCGAAACCATGGAGATCCCGGGAATTGCTACGGGACTTGCCGTAACCAGCGTCGGCGGAGATATCCTCTTCATTGAGGCCACGGGGATGAAAGGCGCCGGAAAACTCACGCTCACAGGCCAGCTGGGCGATGTCATGCGGGAAAGCGCGCAGATTGCCCACAGCTATGTACGGTCCAAAGCCATTGCTTTGGGGTTTAATCCTTCTGTTTTCTCGGAAACGGACGTACATGTCCATGTGCCCGCGGGCGCCGTTCCAAAAGACGGTCCTTCGGCAGGAGTGGCTCTGGTCATGGCCATCGCGAGTCTGTTCAGCGATCGCCCGTTGAAAAACTATCTGGCCATGACCGGAGAGGTCACTCTGAGGGGTCGTGTGCTGCCTGTGGGAGGAATCAAGCTCAAACTGCTTGCGGCCCATCGTGCGGGGATAAAAACGGTCATTCTACCCAAAAGGAACGAAAGGGACCTGGATGAGTTGCCCGAAGAAGTCCTTAACGACCTGGAGATCGTCTTTGTAGAAAAGATCGCGGACGCCATGGATGTGGCTCTGCAGCCGAAAAATGACGATGACGAATTCGCCATGGCTGCCAATGGCTGATTTAAATTTTGCTGAACAGGAGTAAGCATGAAAGTTCTCGTTGTCTGTTATTATCGTGGTGGGGCTTCCCTACACCTTCCAGAGACAGATGCGCATAGATGAGATTACAGGGGGATCTCCCTACGGGGCTTATACCATCGCAGGGGGAAAAGGCGAAAGGATGCCGAGCGAAAATGAGTTGAATGCGGCCAGGCATCAAGGAAAACACGTGGCGGACATAGCATTCAGACTTACCAGATAAAGAGTTGTTGAACAATGGAGAGGGATCAGGTTCGCTCTTGATCCCTGTCCACGAAGGACCGGTTTCCCAGCCTGTTGCAGATCTCAACAGCCAGGGAGAAAATCACATCCGGGGGGAGCTGTTCCGCAATAGTCCTATCAAAAAGGAGCTTCGCTTCGGCCGGAAATTCCGTGTCTCCTTCCCACAGGAGAACGGCCACGGGAATGCGGGGCGTTATGGAAAACGCGAAGGCAGCATCGGCCATCTCCAGCGGACTTCCACCTAATTCTAAACATCTCTTTTTAAACCCGCCCAAATGGTCCCCGTATCGTGTTGCAATGAGATAGCCGGGTATGGTGTGCGGCCCCCGGAAAAATGCGGCCCCGCCCGGAACCTCTTTTTCCGATATCCACTCTCCGCTCACCTCCGTTTCCTTTATATGCAAAAGATAATAGATGATAAAAAGGCCCAGAAGAATGTTCACGCCCGGCTGAAGCGCCGACTTTCTGATGATGGAGGAGTTGTGAGGGTTGATACGGTAGTCTTCTCCCCACACGCCGAGCAGATAGGTTTCTGAAGAAGGGTCATAGTTACAGAGCGCCCTCCCGCAGACCTCGGCAGGATCTTTTCCGGCTAACGCCACAAAATAGCTTTGATCAACGGTATCAGGCATCGTTCTTCCAATCAGGATGAATCCAGCTTTCGGCAATGGCCAGGTAATATTCCACGGCGCGACCGATTTTTTTCACCACGCAGTATTCGTTGGTCTGATGGGCTTGCGAAGGCTCGCCGGGGCCAAGGATCAGCGTGGGAGGATTGCCGAGTGCCGGCGTCAGGACGGATCCATCCGTAAAAAAGTTCACATATCCCGGTTCCGGTCTGCTTCCCTCCATCCGCTCCATACTGTCGAGGACCTGGCCTATCCATGGATCCTTGGACGGGGTCATGATGCCGGGCAGATCGATCAGACGTTCAATGGCGATATCCGGTCCCAAATGCCTTCCGATCTCTTCCAGAAGATCAGCATGTTCCAGGCCTGGTACGGTGCGAAGATCCACCCGGAAGCGCGCCACATCCGGAACCATGTTGATCTTTAAACCGCCCGCAAAGGTGCCCACATTCACCGTGGGTTTGCCCAATTGCGGGTGCGACCGGGCGGAGGAAAAGAAGTGCTCCAAGCCAAGCACGGCCCGCGCCGCCTTATAAATGGCGTTTTCTCCCAGATCGGGCATGGAGCCGTGGGCGGATTTACCTCTTGCCGTACATTCCAGCCACAAGACCCCCTTGTGGCCCAAGAGCGGGATATTGCCGGTAGGTTCCGCCACCACCACGGCCCCGGCTTCACGCGGAAGAACTCCGCTATTTGTCATCTGCAATGCCCCTTCACAGCCTGTTTCCTCTCCGGCGGTAAATATGAAAACAGCACCCCCCTGCCCTTCCGCCTTACCGGCCAGATGAAGAGCCGTTACGACCATGGCCGCTACGCCGCTTTTCATATCGCTGGCGCCCCGTCCTATGAGATGTCCATTCAATATCTCCCCATTGTGAGGGGGCACATCCCATGGCGCGTCTCCCACGGGAACCGTGTCCAGATGCCCCGTAAATACCAGCGGCAATTTCGACGGTCGGCCGGGAATGCGGGCGATGAGCCCTGTGCTGTTTTCTCCCAATCTGGGATAGGACGTCTCTAACCCCGCTTTAGCCAGAAGCTCACCGAGAAAGCGGGCAACAGCCTCTTCGTTGCCGGGAGGGTTGATGGTGTCCATGCGAATAAGGGTTTGCGTAAGTTCAACAGGATCGGGTATGGTTGGCATATTTTTTCCTTTTGTGAAACTTTTCAATTATCCATCCATTTTTCCGTACCAGCATAGAAGGGTCGGTGCTGCCATGGAAATCAGATGCAGCGGCAAAAAAGACCTCATGACGGAATGGCTTCCTGATTCCGCACCTCGTTGCCGGGGATTTTGAATAGGATATAACAAATCCGCTTGGTGTCAAGCAAAACGTGATTCACCGCGGTCTTGACGCGCGGATCGAAAACCCAAACGCCGCCGCCGAAAAAAAACTCTTTACAGCTGAGAATGACGATATAACTTCCCAACCAATTAGTTTAACGCATTTTGCTTTGAGGAACACACCATGGGGACCGAGATCTTCCTGATTGCCGTTTTAGTTCTCCTGCTCTTTGCCGTTATCGACCTGGTGGTTGGGGTTTCCAACGACGCCGTCAATTTCTTGAATTCCTCCATCGGTTCAAGGGTTGCCCCTTTTTTCGTGATCATAATCATCGCAAGCCTCGGCATTCTTGCAGGGGTGACCTTTTCAAGCGGGATGATGGAAGTGGCGCGGAAAGGCATTTTTCATCCTCAGTTTTTCACCATGCCGGAACTGATCACCATTTTCATGGCCGTCATGCTCACGGACATTTTGCTCCTGGATCTTTTTAACACCTACGGCCTCCCCACCTCCACCACCGTCTCCATCGTATTCGAACTCCTGGGCGCCGCCGTGGCCGCCTCGGTGATCAAGATCATGCAGACCCAAGGCAGCGACATGGCACTTGGAGAATATATCAATACGGGGAAGGCCATGATGATCATCTTCGGCATTCTCCTTTCCATCGCCGTGGCTTTTGTTTGCGGCGCCGCGGTGCAGTTTGTCACCCGTTTGATCTTTACCTTTGACTATCAAAAAACGCTCAAACGCTATGGCTCACTCTGGGGCGGGGTGGCCATGACGGCCATCACCTTCTTTATTTTAATAAAGGGCGCCAAGGGCGCCTCCTTTATCACTCCGGAGGCTGTTCAGTGGATCGATTCGCATTCCCTTCTCATTCTGGGCGGAATTTTTGTCATTTCAGCGATACTTCTGCAGATCGCTATTTCTTTTTTCAGGGTGAATATATTCAAACCGATTGTCCTCGTAGGCACCTTTGCCCTGGCCATGGCCTTTGCCGCCAATGACCTGGTGAATTTTATCGGAGTCCCCCTGGCAGGATTGAGCGCCTACAAAACCGCCATGGCCGCGGGAGATCCCCTGACCGCAACCATGAACGCCCTGACTCAGAAAGTCCATTCCCACACCGGCACACTGCTCCTTGCGGGCGTTATCATGGTAGCAACACTGTGGCTGTCCAAAAAGGCCCGCACGGTCACCGAAACGGAGATCAGGCTGGGTCATCAGGAAGAGACCACGGAGCGTTTCGAGTCGATCTGGCTTTCCCGCATCATTGTGAACATGGCCGATTCATTCTTTCGAACGCTAACCAGCGTTATCCCGCATAATCTCAGAAAAGCAATCAGCAGGCGAATAGACCCCCACAGCTACAAGGTCGTTACGGTCCAGGGCAAGAAACCTTCGTTTGACCTGGTTCGGGCATCCGTTAATCTGATGGTTGCCAGTGCCGTGGTCTCCTTTGGCACCTCCATGAAGCTTCCCCTCTCAACGACCTATGTCACGTTCATGGTGGCCATGGGCGCCTCTTTTTCCGACCAGGCGTGGGGAATGGAGACTGCCGTCTATCGCGTTACCGGTGTTCTCACAGTCATCGGCGGATGGTTTCTGACAGCCCTGATCGCCTTTGTGGTCTCTTCCGTCTTCGCAATCGTCATCCATTATTTCGGGGTGCCGGGAGTTATCGGCATCCTGCTTCTTGCGGGTGTGGTAATCTGGAAAAATAAGAAAAAGCATGAGGGCCGTGTTAAGGAAACGGAGGAAGCTCGGGTTTTCAACCTGAAGAAGATCAACGATGCACACACGGCCATTTCCAGCACCTTTGACCATCTGGCATCTCTCCTGGGCGCCATTCGGGAATCGTTCGACCTGACCTTTAATGCACTGTTTGAGCAGAATATAGACGAGCTTAAAAAGCAGCGAAAAAAGGTGGAGCAAATTCAACTCTGGACAAATATCATTATGGCAAATATTTTCAAGGTATTGCGACTGCAGCAGAAGGGGGACGCCAAAATATCCTACAAATACGCGCAGACCATAAGACGTCTTCAGAAGTTATCCGATGGTCACCGGGACATTATCTTGCGTTCCTATAAACATATCGGCAACAAACACAAAGGGCTTCTGGAGGTTCAAGTCGAGGAGCTTAAGAAAATCAAAATATGCATCCTGGATATTATCCTGAAAGCGGAAACCTCCTTCAACCGGAAAGAAATTGTGGACTACCAGAACATCGTCGACCAGTACCTGTACATGAGGAAACTGGCGGACCAGTTCAACCAGAATCAGATTGAGAGAATAAGGACCGAAACATCCAAGACGCGTCTGAGCATTCTCTTTTATGCCATTGTGGGAAACTGCATCATGATAGGCAAACAGAACATCAAGCTCCTGGAGATTTTCAACGAATCGTTTAAATTCGACAAGGATCTCTCCAACTCATATTATAAGATCGACAGCCGATAAGTCGGCAGGATAGAGCCATCAGGTGCGGATCCACCAGGAAAAACAGGGTGTAAATCATAACTGTTGGGAATATTGAAAGCATTTTTCAATCATCAAACCTCTATCGACAATCGCCAATCCAAGGGAGTTCTCACTCATCCAGATTGAACTCGGGATAGAGCTTCTTGGCGCAATCAGGGCAGATGCCATGGCTGAATTGTGCCTCCGAGTGGTTACTGATATATTCTTCTATCCGTTGCCAGCTGTCCGCTCAGCACTGGACGAACCCGGTACCCTTCGCTACCCAAGGCCTCCACGAGGATTCTGAGGTTCTCTTTGGTGTCGTCCACCACCAGAATATTTTCGCTTCGCTTCCCCATACAACCTTCACTCCCTTCCCGTCCCCTGCATTAAGGCCAGGATTGCCTCATATTCGAAATCATGACCTTACTCGAATGGGTTTACAAAACGCACTCCTTTCACTTCGGCCTCCGTAATGCCCTGCATATGCGCCCGCTGCTTAAGGCAGTCATCCTGTTCCGGTTCGATATAGATCTGTTTACGGATCATCTGTGCCATGTTTCCAGCTCCTGAAGAGTTTGAGTATACATTACACCGTACATCCCATCTTCCGGTCTGTCAAGATGCCGGCTTTCGCATCCTCGTTCCCTCGTTCCCACGCTCCCGCGTTCCCACGTGGGAACGTGGGAACCTTTGAACCCGTGAACGGTTACGTTTTTTTGGTGCCGGAAAATACGTTGACAATGTATATACGACATAGTAGGATACTTCAATGGACATTATCTGGGACACAGAGAAAAACAATTGGTTACAGGTGAACCGAAGTATTTCTTTTGAAGAAATTTCCGGGAAAATATTAGACGGAAATTACACAGATATCCTTGAAAATCCAACAAGAGACAATCAGATGTATTTCATAATCAACATCCATAACTATACATGGGTCGTTCCATTCTTGATTGATGAACAGGAGAGAATCGTTCTGAAAACCGCGTTTCCAAGTCGAAAATTCCATAATAGATATGGGGGAAGAGATGAATAATCTGACCAAAGAAGAAAGAACCATTGAAAACAGTATCGAATCTCTGGTTTCCGTATCAAGAGATAAACGGAATCGGGTTGAGTCTATCATAGCACGGGCAAGAAAGAATAAAGCGATTAGTTTGAGAATCGCGGAATATGATCTGGAGAAGCTGAAAGAGAGGGCCACAGCCGATGGGATACCCTATCAGACACTGATCAGTATGGTTCTCCATAAGTACATAACGAACCAATTGGTTGAGAAGAGTGAAATACTGAAATCCATTCAACTATTTCAGAATACAGAGGCTCTCTAATCACGCGAAAAGGGGTCAAGTCCGCCGTTAACTTTTTGCGCCTTCTTTCAGATGCACATCCAGCTGTGGGAAAGCGATATCAACACCGGCAGCTCTCAGGGTATCATTGAGGTTGTAGTTCACCTGGCTCTCAAAGACCCACCGCTCCATCTTGTTCTTCACGTTTACAGCAAAATCAAGGCCTCTCTTGATTTTTCTTTGTCGTTCACATCCCCTGCTCCGCGCATCTTTTCTTTTTGTCCCTTCATTGTTTCCCATTAAGGACCGTTATCACTTCGGCCTTTCGGAGCACTTTCGCCTCTTTTTGTTGCATGTAGCCTTTCTTGACAACAGACAGAATCGTTTCGTTTTCCAAATCATCCGATTCCTCTGTATCCACGATCCTGCACAGCTCCATGCGAGCCATTCCGTCCGGAAATTCGATTGGCACAACATCATTTGCCTTGACCAACCGATCGAGCTTCCTGTGAACGGATCGGATGCTCTTTCCCAGACGCCGGCCTGTCTTGTTCAGGTCCTCGTGTTTGGCCTTAAGGGTCTCTTCTATGCCTTCAAAGGCATCCAGGACCTCAAAAAGACCGCCATAGAGCCCTTCCTCTCTGGCCTGAAAGGAATCTTCCTGCTCTTTGAGCTTGTGATTCAGCTCTGCAATCCGCAGTTGGAATTCAATCAGTTTCGCCCGCAGAAACTCCTTTTGTTCCTTCATGACTCCTCATCAAAAATGGAAAGCCGCTTCAGGTTGGACGAAAGCGGTTTCAGCGCCTCTTGGGAGGGAACTTGGACATCAAAACCTTCCACATCCAGAAAGTGGATAAAATCATGAACAGACCGGGTACAGGGATCCAGGAGTTCTTTCTGAGCCAGAGCAACCTCGCGCGCGGAAAACCGTCTCTCTCGAAGGGCCGCCGCGGCCGCCTGAATGACCCCCTTTTTGTCCGTCTTAGGCTCGATATTAAGGATCTTATAGGGATTCATCTTATTCGACCTCTTCCAATTCTTCAATCATCTCTTCAATATCATAGAGGATCTCATGCTCATCATCCACTCTGGCGCACCACGAATAAATCCGGTTGAGGGAGACAATCTTCTCCGCGCTTTCAAGATCCGCCTCATCCAGCTCGTGAATAAAGTCCTCGAAGAACTCGAAAAATCCCGCGCGAACCTTTTCATGTTCCGTCTCCATGGCGATCTTACAGGCCCTGCCCATCTTATACGCGTCCAGTGCCTTCCCCATCTCCATACGCTCCAGTTCCATCCGCGCATCGGCCAAAACGGTTCGGGCATGTTCGTTTTCGGGATCCAGGGCCAGGGCCTTTTGGAGGGCAATTGCCAGGATTTTGTCGTTGCCGTGATCCGCATTATACATCTTCAACGCCCGCCTGCTCATGACATAGGAGAGGGCCTGATCCAGCTCTTTTTGCGGGTATATTGCATGGATGGCGGCCAGGACCTCCTCGTAGCGGCTCAGTTGTTTCACCTCTTCGGCCTTTGCAGCCCCGTCAATAAGTTCCTTTTCAAATCGGGGAACCTGATCCAGGAGTGCGACCGCAACATCAGGGAAACTTTTCCGCGGGCTTTCTCCCTTGTTCATGGAGTGGATGCCGCAGACAAAAATCACCCGCAGTATCGCCCAGGCAATAAACTCATCCCCGGCATTGCCGTCAGGGAGCGACTGCAGGGCTTTCTCATAATCTCCTTTCTCCAGAAGGTAAAGAGCGTCTCCTGCCGCGGAGAAGAATGCGCCCGTATTGAGATATCGCTCCAGATCCTTGAAACGTTTCCTTTTCTTGCGAATCATGTCAACAATGGTATCCGACATGCCGTAGCGGGCCGCCAGGCGCGGGGTGACAATGAAAAAATGCAGGTCCTTCTTTCGACCATCAGCCAGGTCGCAGAGTTCCTCCAGGAGCACTCGTTCAACGTTCCACCAGGCAAGACCCGTCTCAGCAAACCCCTTTTCCACGCCCTGAGACCGTTTCAAGAGATCTTCCCCTCGTCTGATCAATTCCTCCCGCAACCCGGCGCCCTCCCGCAGGGCCGAGCGACCATCCGCGGCCTGGGATGCATAGACCGCGGAAAGCCAGTACATGGCAAAATCGTTCAGTCTGGTTCCCGATTTTTCGACCACCTTAAAGCTGCTCTTGGCACGGATCTGAAGCAGGGTTGGGTCCATTGGAAAAGGCCAGGAATCAAGAATTTCCATAATCCGCTCAAACTGATCATCCTTAAAGAGATCCCGAAGCCACGCATATCCGCAGCACTTGAGAACATCCATCAACGGTTCCTGCTTTTCCAACCCATCCACCAGATACCGGCCCTGCCGATAAATCGCGCCCCTGTCATCCCCCCTTTCATATCCCGCAACAAGCTCATAAGCCAGAAGATCCCTGACTGTCTCCTTCTGCGTCAAGAACCGCGGATCCTTAGAGGGAATCTTTTCCCATACATTGAGGCACTCGGAGTATCGCCCCATCCTGGCCAGGGCAAAACCCCAGTCGTACAGGGAACGGACATCCGCGAGCTTCCCATTTTGAAACAATGAAACCGCTTCCTCGTATTTCCCTGCCTTCACCAAACATCCGGCCCATTTTCCGCAAAGACCGTCCTGTTGGTTTAGAATGCAGGTCCGGCCGTACAGTTCGGCCGCTTTTGCATAGTCACCGGCAATCTCAGCCTCCCGGGCAGCCGTGCTCAGGTCCTGTGACTGCGTTGCCTGCTTCAGCTCCGCCACCTTTTGACTGATCCACTCCTCGCCTGTAATGGCATAGGCCTCCTCGAAACATCGAAGCGCAGCCTGAATATCGCCTTTTCCGGCGCTTTTTCTCGCCTTCTTCACCAGATCATCGGCCCTGGCTTCTTCGAGCTTCCGGTTGCATATCTCGATTTTTTGAGCGAGATCTTCCCCTCCCAACATCCCCGATGCCTTTTCAAACTCTCTTATGGCCAGGAGATAGTTTTCTCGGCGGAACATTTCTTCCGCCCTTGCCAGAATGGCTTCAGGACTTTGTGATTTTTTCTTCTTCCCCATACCTCTACTCTATTGCTATCCGGATTACTTCTCCGGGCGTG